>JAGGUP010000074.1 GCA_021158405.1 Bacteroidales bacterium | reverse complement strand
GCTAATAATTAGCACACTTACATATTCTTAATCAGCAACTACGAAGTGCTTCTTGAATTTGAATTTTGGCTAAACTACTTTTGTCTTTGAAAATGATAAAACCTTCAAAATCATGAAAAAGAAGACAAATTTATATAAATCATTCGTTTTATTTGCTGTACTATTCTTAGGATTATCAGCTTGTAATAAACCGGAAGATATAATCACTGAAAAAGAAGTGCTTACGGAAGAAATTTCAATTCCGATAGCGGATGTTGTCAATAATTCATCTGCGATTAATAATGATTTCACAGATTTAAATAAGCGTATGACGCTTATTCAAGAATCGATTGCTAATAATAGCCTTAAAACTGCTGATATAGGTGGCGATTGTTTTGATTATACTTGGTATTTAGTCGCTGATGTGGCAGCTCCATTGTTTGATGGAGAACCATTAAGCGCTACAGATGTGCGCATTTTAGACAATAGAGCCTACGTTACTTATAATCGTCAAGGGAAAGTATATGCCGGAGGTATTGAAGTTATTGATATTACAGATCCCGGATTCCCTGAAATTATTAGTTATATGGGTTTTAATGATACCGATATCAATTCATTGGCGGTAGATGATGAAGGATCAAATACAGGAGAGAGAAAGATATGGTTGGCCGGTTCTAGTTTTAAAAAAGGAGCTGTTTTGCGTCAAGTTACTACAGCAAATGGTTATTTAAACGACGAGTTTTTGGATGTTCCTCTTTCAAGAGCTTTCGCAGATGGAAGTATTACATCTTCTGCAAATGGAATAGGATATTCCAACGATTATATATATATGACGGCAGGAAATAGTGTAGGTGGAACATTCCAACTTGACAGGCATAATTTAGATATTCTGGCTCACGAATCTTATACAGATGCAAAAGCAATTGCTTTGAATGGAAGTATTGACGGTGATTATCAACTGTCATTAGTTGCCGGTGATTATGCTAAATTGAATGTCCATAAGGTTGGAACTGATCGCGCTTTAGAGAACAGCTGGGGTTTAGGTCAAATTATTCATCAAAATGTGGCGGAACCTTATTTTGGAAAAGCGACTGTTTCTATTCGTGAGGGTGAAGATATTGCCTTTATTGCAATGAACTCTCGAGGAATGAAAGGGATAGATATTACAAATGGGATTGAAGTGTATAACTCACCTTCCGGTATGCTCACCACAGGAAATACACACGGTTTGGCTTTAGACGATAAGTTTATTTATCTGGCAAATAGTGACGATGGATTATTCATCGGATGTATTCCCGAAGGAGGTGGAGAAATAGAAGAAGTTCAACATTGGGACTTAGATGAGACCGGAGCTTCTGCCAATATGGTTCAAACGGATGGTGACTGGGTATTTGTTGCCAAAGGAGGCGGTGGATTAAAGATATTACGTAAGATAGAAAAAGCTTTCTATCCTCCAGCTACTTGCGAATGGGATGAAACTGGAGCCCCCACTTGTAAAAATAATCCTGAAAATCTATGTGAATATTTACTTTCCGATTTTAGCGTATTACTTCCCGAGAAGCAAAATGCGTTAATTAATAACTCTGAATTATTTGATACGTCAAAAAGAAAAGAATTGTTATTAGATGAAGATGCAGAGCTTAGCGTGACTTTTGTTTCTGAAGGCGCCGGTTTCAAAAATAGTTTTGGATATTATACCTATAATGTGAATAATCCTCCTACTTCTGTTGAAGATATTCAAAACACTATGAGTATCATCTTCGCCAATGCTTCTGCAGAAGGATCTGGCGGATCATTAAAAGAAGGTGATCAAGTGTATTTAGGTGAATTTGAAGCAGGAACGGTTATAGGCTATTTTCTTATTGCCGATGGCTGGAACGAGAACGAAATGGATGTAACACAAGGTTTATATACTTTTTATACAAATCCAGCCTTAAATAGAGACGGAACACAACAATCGATAATGATGTTCAGCGATAGATGCAGCACATTATTGACCACTTTTGAAGATATTCATACCTCAAGTACAAATGGGGATAAAGACTTTAACGATTTAGTTATAAAAACGAGTATTTCGCCGATGTCGGCAATGAATACAACGAATCTAGTAGAACTCCCATCAGCTAAATAAATTACTTGAAGGTTGATATTGATGGTGTCGGTGGGGGCGTGATTTCCCCTGCCGATTTTTTTATGCATTTTAATTGGATTTACTTGGTGTTTTCTTGCTTTTCATCAAAAACGTTATAAGTAAAAATTGAAGTAAACTCAAAAAATCATACTTTTACGTATTATTGATATTCGAAAACAAATTAATCCTTCTATTTGACTTGTTTCTTTAGTAACTTTGAAGTAGATAATCTAAAATACTGATCAATTTATGAAGACAGATATACTTTTAAAAAAATACCTTGGTTTACTTACTGTCTTAATCCTCGTTTTTTCTGCCTGTAATAAGCCAAAGGGATTAATTGATAATAATTCTTTCACTATCAATAATAATTTAGAGGAATTAAATACACGCGTGAAAATTGTTCGTGAGCCACTTGAATCTTCAGCTAATCTAAAGTATACCGATAGTGATGGCGATTGCGATAATTATACCTGGTATTTAGTTGCAGAAGTGGATTCTCCTTTGTTCAATGGAGATCCTTTGAGCGCAACAGATGTTCGTATTTTAGGTGAAAAAGCCTATGTTACTTACAATAAAAAAGGGGATATTCCGGCGGGAGGCGTTGATATTATAGACATTTCTGATCAAACAGCTCCTGAAATCAGTAGTTATATGGAATTTAATTCCGTTGATATAAATACTCTAGCTGTTGATGATTTGGGAACAGATGCTTCAAGAAAACTTTTCTTGGCAGGATCAGGTAAAAATGGTGCGCTTTTGCGTCAAGTGACTGTCAGTAACGGTCTTTTTGATGGAGGAGTTGTGGACGTTAAGCTTTCCAGTTATTATACAGACGATCGCATTACTGCTTCGGCAAATGGAATCGGGCTTTCTAATGAGTATATTTATATGACTTCCGGGAATACGAATGGCGGCACTTTCCAACTCAGTAGAGAACCCTTAGAAATAATTGCTCACGAAGAATATTCCAGTGCAAAAGCTATTGCCTTAAATGGAGTAAATTCGGACGATTATCAGTTTACTTTAATTGGTGGTGAAGACGCTAGATTATTGGTATATAAGGTAGGAAGCGATCGCACTCTTGTTCGCGAGATTGAGCTCGGATACATTGTACATCAAAATGTGGATGAGATGTACATCTATGCAGGAAAAGCGGCTTTGTCAATAGGATCAGGTGAGAGCATAGCCTATATTGCCATGAATTCGCGTGGTGCTCAAGGAATAAATGTTGAAACGGGAACAACGGTTTGTTATTCTCCTGCAAATATGTTGCCTTATGGGAATACTACTGGTGTTGCAGTTGATGGAAAAACAATCTATTTGGCAAATGGTATAGACGGTTTATTTATTGGATGTATACCGGAAGGAACAGGAGAAATTAGTAAAGTTCAACAATGGGGTTTAAATGATAATGAAAACTCGGCAAATATGGTTCAGACCGATGGGAATTGGATATTTCTTGCCAAAGGAGGAGGAGGATTAAAAATATTACGTAAAGTAGCGAATGGAGTTTACCCTGCTGTTACTGCCTGGGATGATGACGGAAGGCCGACTCCTGTAGAAAACACAGAAACGCTTTGCGAAAACTTAATTGCTAATTTTAATTCAGCACTTCCTGAAGGTGAAGATGCAAAAAAAAATAGAAAAGAATATTTTAAGAATGAAAACAGGGAAATTGTTCTAACGGAAGATGCAGAAGTCTCTGTATGCTTTGTTTCCGAAGGGGCAGATTATACAAATACATTTGGATATTATACTTACAATGTTGAAAATCCGCCAAAAAAAGTGAATGATATTAAAAGCACTATGAAAGTAATCTTTGCAAATGCTTCTTCCCTTGGCTCAGGAGGTGCTCTTGTAGAAGGTGATTGTGTTAATTTAGGGTCATTCACCGCAGGAACAGTTATTGGCTATTTTGTAGATGTGAATGGCTGGAATAAATACACTAAAAAAATAACAGATGGATTAGATACTTTCTTTACCAATCCAAGATTGAATAAGGGTCACAGGCAACAATCTGTTTTGATGTACAACGGAACTTGTCCTGCTTTAATAACCGCTTTTGAAGATATTCAGAACAGGAAAGGAGATAGAGATTATAATGATATAGTTGTAAAAACAAATATCAATCCAATAGACGCTATGAATACTGCAAATGTTATACAGTTTCCTCCGGTTAAATAATCGGTCATTTTATAATAATTGATGGTGGTTTAATGTGTTTTTCTTTGTCAATATTATTTATGCAACAAAAAAATGTTTAATACGTATTACGACTATAGTTTATACGAAAAATTAAAGGATTAATCAAAAATAAATTATTATCGATGAAAAAATACACGCTTGCGTTATTAATTATGTCTGCATTCTCAATATTGTTTTTTACAAGCTGTAAGGATAAGAAAAAAGCAGAAAAAAAAGAAACAAAAACGGTTGTGATCCCTAAAAAGGCACCTAAACCAGTTGTAAAAGTGAAGCCTGCTCCAGCACCAAAGCCGGTAATTAAAAAGGTTGTCGTGAAAGAAGGAGAGTGGCTCTATAATATTTCTCGTAGAGAATATGGCACAAGTCAAGGCTGGATTAAGATTTACAATGCGAATAAGGCGATTATAAATGACCCGAATTTAATCTTTCCTAACCAAGAATTGGTGATTCCGGACTAAAATGAGCAAACGCTTATTTGTTGCTATTCCTATTCGACCTGAAGCTCTTTTACTTAGTCAAAGAGCTTTTCTAATGAGTAATTTAAAGGAAGAAACAATTAACTGGGTGAAAGAGGAAAACTTTCATCTCACTTTAAAATTTATTGGCAAAACCTCGTCAAAGCGTATCCCTGAAATTATAGCTGCACTTACTAATTGCTGTAGCAAATTTGATCCGTTTCCGATCATTTTAGAACGTGTGGGCATTTTTGGAAGTCGATACCACGCTCGTGTTGTTTGGGTTGGAATTCGTGAAAACAAACAGCTTCAAAAGCTATACGAATCCTTGAATCAAGAATTCGAAAAAATTGATTTTTCATCTGATCGTCAGAACTTTGTTCCTCATTTTACCTTAGGACGAATAAAAAATATCCAACATAAAGATCATTTCAAACGCGTGATGGAACGTGTTGAAAATGGATTTATTCAAGATTCAAAAGTAGATAGGATTGTGTTATTTGAAAGTGTTTTAACTCCTGAAGGACCTGTATATAACTCTATCCAACGTTTTGCCTTAGGGCTTGTTGCGAAATAACTACTCCGTTTATGCTCGTTCTTTTGCCCGCTAACTTTGTTAAAAAGCCTCGCCGTAGCTCTGCTATGCCTGCGTTTTTTGCCTCCTTACCGAACAAAATAACTTCGCCTGATTCAGAGAACTTATTTCGTAACAAGCCCTTAGGGAAGAAGTGATGTAGGAAGTTATGCCAATTTATTATTTATTGTTGTATAGGTTCATTGTGTTAGCAGTGCCCAAGGTTCCAAAACTTTTTACCATTTCAACTGCCTGATCAATGCGTTCAGCCAGCATTTTTTTCTCGTCTGTTTTCCAGGAACTCAAAACGAAATCTGCTTGACGACCACGCGAGTAGTCATTCCCAATGCCAAAACGTAAACGGGCAAAGTCTGAAGTGCCCAAACTTTCTATTATATTTTCTAAACCATTATGTCCGCCGTGACTTCCCCTTGGCCGCAGACGCAGAGCACCGGGATCTAATGCAATATCATCGGTAACTACTAATACATTTTCGAGGGGAATTTTTTCTGCTTGTATCCAGTATTTTACTGCTTTTCCGCTTAAATTCATATAGGTGCTGGGTTTAATCAAAATAAAAGTTCTTCCTTTAAATTTGATCCGAGCCACTGCTGCCAAACGTTCAACTTCAAATTTTTCATCTTTTTCTTTAGCAATAGCATCAAGCACATCAAAGCCAATATTATGTCGAGTATGAGCATACTCAGCGCCAATATTTCCTAAACCAACAATCAAATATTTCATTCGGACTAATTTAGCTAAAAATAAGATTCTATTGTAGAAATAAAAAAAGGCGTAAGAATTTCTTACACCTTTTTTTTATTCAAAAAGATTATTCTGCAGATTCAGTTGTTTCAGCTTCAGCTTCTTCGCCTTCAGCTTCTTCGCCTTCTTCCTCCTCATCAATAATTCCACGAGCAGTTTTAACACTAGCGATTAAATTGTTTGGATTGTCAAGGATAGTGATTTTGTCAATTTTAACATCTTTAACTTGGATGCCCATACCAATTTTTAATTCGGTAATATCCAGAGCTATATTTTCAGGAATATTGCTGAATAATCCTTTTAATTTGAGTTTCCTCATTTTTAATGTTAGTCTTCCTCCGTTCATAACTCCGATAGAAGTTCCGGTTAGTATAACAGGCATATAAACAGTAATTGGTTTCTTCTCCAATACTTGTAAAAAGTCAGCGTGTAAAACCTTGTCACTTACAGGGTGATATTGAACATCTTGTAATAAGGCGACATATTTTTTACCACTAATTTCAAGGTCAACAAGATACACTTCAGGAGTGAAAATAATTTTGTCAAATTTGTTTGCTGGAAGGGTAAATGAAATTTGCTCTTCACCACCATACAAAACACAAATTACATTTCCTGCATTGCGTTGCGCTTTTGCATCTTTTTTCCCTACGTTCTCTCTGGGAGAACCGCTCATAGATACTCTTTTCATTGTTAATTAATTTAAATTTATAAAATAGTAGTGAACTTAAAATGTTCACTAATGGATTCGAATTTATCTATCCGATCTATTACATCTGCAAATAACTCAGCAGTAGAAAGGACGGTTATTTTACCTTCGGATTTACGAGGTAAAGTATCAGAAATAATAACTTCTGTTATTGGTGATTTTTCTAAACGCTCTAAAGCAGATCCCGAGAATACAGCATGCGTGCAAACTACACGAACACTTTTGGCTCCTTGTTCTATCATTAATTCTGCTGCTTTGGTTATAGTACCCGCAGTATCAATAATATCATCAACCAAAACAATGTCTTTGCCTTCTACTTCGCCAATGATTTGCATTCTTTCAATAGAACCACTTTTTTTTCTTTGCTTAAAACAGATAACTAAATCCGTATTTAAAAATTTAGCGTAGGCAGCCGCACGTTTAGCTCCTCCGGTATCTGGCGAAGCCATTGTAATATCGCCTAAATTTAAACTTTGCAAATAGGGAATAAAAATAGTAGATGCATATAAGTGATCCACAGGGATATCTACAAATCCTTGAATTTGATCGGAATGTAGATCCATGGTTACGATACGATCTACACCGGCAGCTACTAAAAGATTGGTAGTTAATTTAGCTCCAATAGATACGCGAGGGCGATCTTTTCTGTCTTGGCGAGCAAAACCAAAATAAGGTATTACAGCCACCACTTTTATTGCCGATGCGCGTTTAGCTGCATCAATCATCAACAATAATTCAAAAAGGTTGTCTGATGGCGCAAATGTAGATTGAATAATAAAGACTGTATTTCCCCGAATGGAATGATCAAAAGAAGGTTGAAATTCGCCATCAGCAAAAAGCGATATTGAGCTCTCTCCCAAAGGTTTGCCATACGCTTTGGCAATATCTTCGGCCAAATATTTTGTTGCTCTACCACTGAAAATTGATACATTTTCATCCATGATTTTTGGGGCTTTAGATGTCCTCTTTTATTGGCGGCAAAAGTAGTTTGTTTTATTTGGATTGCCAAATAAATATTTGTTTGGAATATTTAAAAAAAAACTATCTTTGCAGCGCATTTTTCACCTACCAAGAGAAGTGAATTTGTCAGTTGAAGAAGAAATTCATAACAAATGACGAATAAATTGGCCCGATGGCGGAACCGATGCATTTTTTGCAGAGCTCCCGACAGACGGTGAATGATAATGAGCCCGGATGGCGGAATTGGTAGACGCGTTGGTCTCAAACACCAATGAGGTAATTCTCGTGCCGGTTCGACCCCGGCTCCGGGTACTGGGAAATAAAAAGGCTGACAAGCAATTGTTGGCCTTTTTTAATTTTAAGAAATTACAATTCTTTCTCCCACAACAATATCTCTATATTCCGTTGGAAAAGCAGCACGGAAAGCATCTAAACTGGCATCACAACTATCGTGAGCGGAAACGGCTACCAATTTTGGTTGGCGAGCTTTTAAGAAAGCGATATTTTCTTCTACATCTGAAGGTAAATAAGGATTCCAAGGCTCGCGACAAGTGCCTAAAAACTTCTGCATTTTTATTCCGGCAATTTTAATTCTCGAATCAGTTACAGGATAGTGTAAACCTCCAATAATTCCATAGATAGGTTCATTAAAAAGAGATTCTGTTCGCTCAATTATTCTTTTTAGTCCTTGATGACCACACCCTACAATAATCACGATTCCTTTTCCTTCAACATTTACGGCTATAGACTGTTCATCTATTCGCCCCATAAAAAAGTCGAAATTTGATATTGAGCCTATACTTGCAACACCATTTTTCAATGCAAAAGGTTCTGGATTGCATTGGCTGCTTTTGTTTTGGTATGTCATTGGAATAGGAGTAAAAATTTCCTTTTCACTTAAATCGATAGCGTTATTACCCAAAGAAAAAGTTTTCTTCTTCTGATTTCTCATTCCGCCAACGTGATCTAAATGATTATGCGAGATAAAAACGGTATCAAAATCATCAGTGCCTATTTCTAGCTTTTCCATATTGTGTTGAAAAGGCGAGGGGCTTTCCCCTTCTTTATTATATCCAACATCAAATAAAATGGATGTTTTATCAGTCTTGATTAAATAGGACACGCCGGGCTCTCCAATAAATTCATTGGATTTGGTTAGCCAATCTATTATTGGAATAATTTCAAGTTTTTTTGTGCTTCCAAAATCTCCGAATGGCTTAATGCTGGAAGTATTCCACTCGTTTTTAATCTTTTTTTGACCGCTATTAAATCGATTTAATAAAAGGAGAAACAACAAAGATAGAAGAGAAAGAATAATTAAAAAAGTAGTCATAGTGCTTTGTTTTTTTGATAAAATCAAATGTAATAAAAATATATGTGTTATTTACGTCTAAGAAGATGAAAGCTGTTTTCCTTCTTGTCGATATCACTAAATTTTTTTAACAACGTAAATCTCAACATTTTTACTACTTTTGCTGTCCGTTTTCGTGCATTTTATATTCGTGTTAACGATTTATTAATATTAGTATTGAACACTTTACGTAAGAATTGAAATGCATTTTTATTAAAAATTATATGAACTCATCCCTATGAACATTCGAAAATTTTTATTTGGCTCCCTTATTCTTATCGTAATAGGAGCTGTTTCTTATTTCTCTATGGTTTATCTCACTTCTTTAAAGAAGAAACCAGAACCACCTCGGGTAACTAAAAACATACCCCTCGTTAAAACTCAAAAAATTACGTATTCCGATATTCCTATTAGTATTATTAATAAGGGTCGATTAAGCAGCAACCATAAAGTAGATATTATTTCTGAGGTGCAGGGAAAAATTTTGCCTGGCGATATAGTACTTAAATCAGGACAGTCTTTTAAAAAAGATCAGTTATTGTTTAGCGTTTACGATGAAGAGGCTAAACTGGCTTTACGTGCTGCAAAATCTAGGTTTTTAACGTCGGTAGCTAATGTTTTGCCCGATGTGAAATATGATTTCGAACAGAATTATTCGGCTTGGAAGTCGTTTTTTAGTGCTATAGATTTGAATGAAGAACTTCCGGAATTGCCTGAAATTAAATCAGAACAAGAGAAAATTTATATTGCCAGCAAGAATATCTTTAACGATTATTTTACCATCCAAAGTAGCGAGATTAGATTAGCAAAATATCAGGTTTATGCTCCATTTAACGGTTCCTTTTCTCAAGTTTATTTCCAAGAAGGTTCTATTGCAAATCCCGGAACACGTGTGGCGTCAATTATTCGCACCGATTTATTAGAGTTGGAAGTTCCTTTTGAAGTAGATCAGATAAAATGGCTAAAGACAGGACAACCTGTTGATCTTAGAATAAATAAAAAAGTGGTTGCCGAAGGGACGATTAATCGTATAGCTGATTTTATTGATACTAAAACGCAATCCGTATTGGTTTATGTTGATGTCCCAAATACGATAAAGCAGAAGCTTTTTGAAGGGATGTATATGGATGCTCGATTTTATGGTTTTTCCTTGTATCAGGTTATGAAAGTTCCTCGCAGCTCGGTATTTAATTTCGATGAAGTTTATTTGGTCGAGAATGATAAATTGAAAAAAACACGCGTTAAGATTGAGAAAGTGGATCAGGAATATTTGTATTTTTCTGGGCCATCAGAAAATAGCATAATAGCTATAGAATTGCCTCTAAACACAGCTGATCAAATGCAAGTACGCTCACAATTGATAAAATAGTAGTCCTCTTTTAGAATTTACTTATGAAGAAAATAATTAGTGCATTTGTAAAATATCCTTTTTATGCCAATTTAATTGTGGCTGTGATATTATTGGCAGGAACTTTAAGTATGCTTAGCATGAAAAAGTCCTTTTTCCCAGAAAGGAAAACCACAACAATTATGGTTAATGTGGCGTATCCGGGAGCTTCTCCAAAAGAGATGGAAGAAGGAATTACTATGCGTGTGGAAGAAGCCTTGCGAGGACTAATAGGCATTAAAGAAATTACCTCCACATCAGCAGAGAATTTTGCCAGTATTCATGTCGAAACAACTGGAAAATATGATATTGATCTTACTTTAGCAGAAGTTAAAAATGCAGTTGATGGAATTAGTTCCTTTCCCATTGATGCTGAAAAACCTATTGTTTTTAAACGGCGATCGAGCACGCAAGCAGCTTTTTTGGGCTTAAGCGGTGATGTCGATTTAATGACGCTTAAAAAAATGGCCGATGCCATTGAAATAGATTTCTACAATTCGGGAAAAATTTCGCAATTGAGTGTGAGTGGTTATCCAGCTTTGGAAATTTCTGTGGAAATATCTGAAGAAAATCTATTGCGTTATAATTTGAGTTTTGCAGAAATATCCAATGCTATACGAAATAATAATCAGGATTATTCTGCTGGTTTATTAAGAAATGATAAAGAAGAGATTCTGATTCGTTCACGCTCGCGATCAGTCGATCCAGATAAAATAGCTGATATTATTGTTCGGGCTCAACCCGATGGAAGTCAAATCCGTATTCGCGATGTGGCTACTGTTAAATTGCAATTCTCGGAAACGCCTCAACAAACAGAAATGAATGGCGATATAGCTATTTCGTTTAATGTAAGCAAATTAGCCGAAGAGGACTTGGAAGAAATTACGGATTATTTACGAACTTATGTTGACGATTTTAATGCTACGCACGAAAATGCAGAGTTAAATATCACTTTCGATTTTCTTAGCCTTTTACTCAGTCGCTTAAACCTTTTATATTCTAATGGATTTTTAGGTTTAATATTAGTACTGATTACGCTTAGTTTGTTTTTGAATGTTCGCCTTTCTTTGTGGGTGGCTTGGGGAATTCCTTCTGCCTTTTTAGGTATGTTTATTATTGCCAATTTGGTAGGAATTACCATCAATATGAATTCTTTATTCGGAATGATATTGGTTATAGGTATTCTGGTAGATGATGGTATTGTGATAGCCGAAAATATCTTTCAACACTTTGAAATGGGCAAATCGCCTATGAAAGCGGCCGTTGATGGTACTATGGAAGTGGTTCCCGCAATTGCAACTTCAGTTTCTACTACAGTAGTTGCCTTTTTGCCTTTATTATTATTAACGGGTAGAATGCAGATGATGTACGAAATGGCATTTGTTGTTGTTGTTAGTTTGGGTATATCTTTGGTAGAAGCCTTTTTTGTATTGCCTGCACATTTGTCTAATCCAAAAATATTGAGAAGTCATATCAACGAAGAAGGAAAAGATACTACACCTTGGATTAGAAGAAAGTTGGATACTGTTGTTTTTTTTATGCGCGACAAACTTTATGGTCGTGTATTAAAGTTTATGATTGAATGGAAATGGCTGGCTCTAGGATTACCTATTTCAGCCGTTTTAGTTACTATTGGTTTGTTCCAAGGTGGATTTATCAATTATACTTTTTTCCCTGCAATGGAATTCGATCAAATTAATATAGAGATTGCGTATAAACCAGGTTCTGGCGAAAAGCAAACACTTAAATCTTTGCATCATTTTGAAGATGTTGTCTGGCAGGTGAATGAAGAGCTGATGGAAGAATTTGCCGATACCAATACTTTTGTAAAATATACTTTTGTTAATTTAGGAAGTGCTTTTTCCGGAACGGAATCAGGTGCTCATGCAGGTTCGTTGATGGTTACTTTTCGAGATATGGAGGGCTCACCAATTTCTACTTCGCAGATATCAGAAAGAATTCGAAAAATTATTGGTGAAGTGCCCGAAGCCGAAAAATTGAATATTGGGGGAAGAAACCGTTGGGGAAGTCCTCTTTCTATTAGTTTGATGGGAAAAGATTTAGATGAGCTTAATCTTGCCAAAGATTTTCTGAAAACAGAATTGGGCGGAATTCAAGAATTAAAAGATATAACAGAGAATACATCTGTGGGAAAACGTGAAGTTCAGATTAAATTAAAGCCAAAAGCCTATTTTTTGGGTTTGTCTCAGGCGGAAATAGCTCGTCAATTACGTTATGGTTTCTTTGGGGGGCAAGCACAACGTTTGCAATCAGGAAAAGACGAGATACGTGTTTGGGTTCGTTATCCACAGTCCGACAGATTAAATATTGGTCAGCTCGAAAATATAAAAATAAAAACGATGGCTGGCGAATATCCTCTAATGGAATTGGTGGATTATACTATTGAGCGTGGTCCGGTAAATATTAAACATTTTAATGCTGCACGCGAAATTCGTATTGATGCTGCTCTGGTTGATTTATATGCTCCTGTTCCTCCAATTTTGGAAAGAGTGAATAAAGAAATTCTACCGCGTTTGGAAGCTAATTATCCTGGCGTAAGCATTATGTATCAAGGGCAACAGCGCGATGGTGACGATGCTAAAAAAGAAATGATGAAATACTTTGCTATTGCTTTTGCCATTATGATTATGCTCATTATGCTTCATTTCAAATCCTTTTCTCAAAGCTTCATTATCATTTTAATTATTCCTTTAGGATGGTTAGGAGCCGTTTGGGGACATGGTATTGAAGGTTTTCCTGTTTCGATTCTAAGTGCTTGGGGAATGGTTGCTCTGTCGGGGGTGGTAATCAACGATTCGGTCGTGTATTTAGCTAAATACAACAGTTTACTTCTGGAAGGATTGAGTATAAAAGATGCTGTATATCGAGCCGGAATATCACGTTTCAGGCCCATTTTATTGACTACAATAACCACAGTTGTAGGTTTATATCCATTGATATTGGAAAATAGTTTTCAAGCTCAATTCTTAATTCCAATGGCAATTTCCTTGGCTTACGGTGTCTTCTTTGGAACTGGTTTTATTCTTATTTTCTTCCCTCCAATGATATTGGTATTAAACGAGTCGAAGCGATATTATATTGGATTTAGACGAATGATTGGACGATTGATGAGTGGAGAAGTAGTATTTGATGGTAATTTATTGCCCGACGAATTGGAAGTAGAACCTGCGGTTCGCGATAGTAAACGAATAATAGAATAATGATGAGAGATATAAAAATAAGAATACTGTTACTGCTATTGGTATTAGGCTCAACAGGACTTAATGCTCAAACTGGCGACCCTTTAAGTTTGAAAGGTGCAATTGATATTATGCTTGAAAAGAATTTTGATATTCAAATTGTAGAGAAAAATCTGGAAAGCGCTAAACTAAATAATAATCTAGGCTCCGCTGGTTTTTATCCGATGATTGATGTCGGAGCAGCGCAAAGTAACCGTTACGATAATACTCGAGCAATGGTAACCACGAATAGTCGTGATGAATCGGTAAGTAATAGCATCAGGCCTTATGCCACTTTAAATTGGACGCTTTTTAATGGTTTTTCGGCTCGAATTACAAAAGCTAAATTCGATTTATTGGAAGACCTAACTGAAGGTAATGTTGCTCTAGTTGTTGAAAACAAAATCCAAGCTGTTGTCTTGGCTTATTATCAAGCTCTGCTGAATATGGAGAAGTTAAGTAGTATAGAGAAAGTAAAGAAATTATCAAGCGACCGATATGATTATATGCAAACCAAACAAAGTTTTGGTAGTGCGGTTAGCTATGATGTTTTGCAAGCGCAAAATGCTTTTTTAAGCGATTCTACAACTTTCCTTTTACAACAATTAGAGCTCAAAAAATCATTATTGAATTTGAATCTCTTACTGGGTGTTGATAAAGCAAGTGAGTTTGAATTGACAGACGAATTCAACGTTTTGGAAACCGAGTATGATTTTGCTACTATTGAGGCGCAAATGCTGAGCAGCAATAAAACAATTACGAATCAGTATATCAATCAAGAGATTCTAAAAAAGAATATTGATTTTTCTCGTACGGCACTTTATCCAAGTCTAAGGCTTTCGAGTGGAACGGATTATGCCAATTCTGGACTTTTATATGATGGGATGACCAGAACAACTTCGTATGCTTACGATTTCTACGCGAATTTTTCTTTAAGCTTTAATTTGTTTAATGGTGGAAGAACACGCCGGGCAATACAGAATGCTCATATTCAAGAAGAGATTGGTCAACTAGAAATGGATCAAATGAAGCAGAGTTTATCCAATGCTATGGTGACAATTTTTGAAATGTATAGCATTCGTAAGCAGCTTTTGAGTGTAGCTGATTTATCGCTTGAAAAAGCAAAGTTGAACCTCAAATTATCGGGTGAAAGATTTAAAAGCGGAGCTATCAACTCCTTCAACTTTAGAGATATTCAATTGGTTTATATCCATGCTGAATTCAATCGTTTAGAAGCGGTTTATAATTTGCTTGATGCGAATACGGAAATTTTACGCTTGAGTGGAAGCATTATTTCTGAATTCGAATAAGTTTTATTGTACCTTTATCGGATGAATATTAAATTTAAGATTATCTTTTTATTTGGTTTTGGCTTTTCGGTTTTGGCTTTTTCGCAAACTAAAGAGAAGACCGATAATCAAGAAATAAGAAGTATTAATCGTGTGTTAGATAGTTGGCACGAAAGAGCGTCTGTTGCCGATACTACTTATTTTGAGTTGTTTGCCAAGAATGCGATGTATTTAGGTACAGATGTAAAAGAAATCTGGACAGTTCAAGAATTTGAAGATCTTTATATGAGTTATTTTAAGCGAGGTACAGCTTGGAATTTCAAGAAGAAAGATCGGAATGTCTATTTAGGTGATTATGGCCATTATGCCTGGATAGACGAAAGTCTAGATACTTGGATGGGTCTTTGTCGTGGAACAGCTGTGATAGAGAAAAACACGGATGGTAAATGGCGAATTAAGCATTATAGTCTAACGGTATTGGTCCCGAATGATATAATAAAAGAATATGTAAAATTGCTTAATCGTGATGAATAGGTTTATATATTTCGTTTAAATCAAAGGTCTTATTAATCGTTTTCTTGATGTTTATCCCGAGGTAGGTTTAAAACTTATGTCATTTGGATATTTAGTCAAAAAAATCAAAAATCACTTACGAAATTTAGCGTCTTAACAGCGTGGCATTTTTTCTCGCAAAGGCAGAGCCGCAAAGGAAATTATCCTCTATGAGGAATAATTCTTTATTTTCGTATGTTTTTTTTACGCCGTAGGTATTAAACCTTTTCTATTTGCGATGAATAGTTTGTACTGCCAAGTTTGTAAGTAAAACAAAATCAGCAACTCCAAGCTGTTCTGCTCTTTTGCTTAGGATGACTTTATATTCTTCAGGCCATTCTTTTGCGCCCATACTTTTTAAAGCATTTCCTAGTGTTTTCCTTCGTTGATTAAAAGCTGTTTTTATAACGGTTTTGAAAAGAGCTTCGTCACAATCCAGTTTTTCAATATCATTTCGGCGCAATCTTATAACGCCTGATTTTACTTTTGGTGGCGGATTAAATACATCTTCGTTTACCGTGAACAGATATTCAATATCGTAATAAGCCTGAAGCAAAACGCTAAGAACACCATATTTTTTGCTTCCCGGTTTGGAAGCAATTCGTTCAGCGACTTCTTTTTGAAACATCCCAACAACTTCTTCAACCTGATCGCGATAATCGTAAACTTTGAAAAGAATTTGATTGGAAATATTGTAAGGAAAGTTCCCGATAAGAGAAAAAGAGTCAGGGAAAATAGTTTCCAGTTTAAAATGTAGAAAATCAGCTTCAATTACATGCGCATTCATATTCTCAAAATGACTGAGCAAATAATTTACCGATTCTGTATCAATCTCAATAATTTTGAAATTTGGAATTTTTCTCTGTAATATATATTGAGTAAGAACACCTGTCCCGGCGCCAATTTCAATCAGGTTTTCTGTCGACGGATCGATGGCATCCACAATAGCACGAGCTACAGCCTTATCGGTTAAAAAATGTTGTCCTAGATGTTTTTTAGGTTTTACGTAATCCGCCATTTTTGTTTTTACTTAATAATTTCAAAGCGAGTATAGGCTTGTAATATTTTAGGGATTTTAATTCCTTCTTCAGTTTGATTGTTTTCGAGTAAGGC
>JAGGUP010000104.1 GCA_021158405.1 Bacteroidales bacterium | reverse complement strand
GACTCGTGTGAAAGAGAAATCTCCCTCAGAATTGAAAGCACTTCCTTTATAAAAAACAATGAATATTTTAACGATTTCTCGAAAGGTTATACAGGTCTGGGCTTTTTCTTAAAACCGAGTATTGAATATTATTTTGCCAAAAACACAAAAGCTACCGCAGGTGTTTATTTGCTTAAATACAGCGGAATAGATCATTTTACTCAAGCGATTCCTCTTTTTTCTATCCAACATAAATTGACTAAAAACCTAGAGCTTATTTTAGGAAGTCTTTACGGAGCTTTAAATCATCAGTTGGAAGAACCACTCTATCGGTTTGACCGCTATTACCAAGACAATATAGAATACGGCATGCAATTTCTTTACCACACTTCAAGAATTGAATCGGATTTGTGGTTAAACTGGGAGAAATTTATTTTCACAAATAGTCCTTATCAGGAAGAGCTTGTTTTTGGAAATACAAGTAAATTTATTGCCTATCAATCTCAGAAACTCCGGGTTGAGCTACCAATACAATTTCTAATTTCTCATAAAGGAGGACAAATTGATTCTTCTCCCAATCCTGTTGCTTCGATTGTTAATGGAATGTCAGGCTTAAATATTAACTATCAAATAAATACAGAGAAGAGTTTATCTTTTGAACCTCTGTTTTTCTTGTATCATGGTTGGGGTTTGCCGGAAAGTGGGATTAATTCACAGCCTTTTAAAGAAGGAAAAGGCGTTTATTTTAAAGTTCATTATAACAACAAGAATTTCCATTCCATGCTCGGTTACTGGTCATCAAATAAATTTATTTCTCCTAGAGGTGAGTATTTATTTCTATCCGTATCTGATTGGGATGAAAATTTCTCACAAGAAAAAAGAAAATTGATAACGGCAAAAATGGAATGGATGCATCCGATTACCGAGTCGGTTAAAATTATTTTAAAAGCAGATGCTTATTATGATGTTATGAATATGGATCTTTCGCATGCCCTTGGACTCTATTTTGTGATTGATGAATCTTTTTTTATCAGTAAAACTAAGAGTGTCCGTTGAATAAGTATGTAGAAAATCGGGCAAACGATAATACTAACTCTTAAGCACTAAACTTTCAATCGTTATTCTTTTCAATCTAATTTCATCTTGCTTACCTTTGCAGCCGATTTAAAAGAGAAATATGTCAAGTCCCGTTCGTTTACGTTTTGCTCCAAGTCCCACCGGCCCATTACATATGGGTGGTGTTCGTACTGCTTTGTATAATTATTTATTTGCCAAAAAATTAGGCGGAAAATTTATTCTTCGGATTGAAGATACGGATCAGACTCGTTTTGTGCCGGGTGCAGAAGAATATATCAAAGAATCGCTTGCTTGGTGTGGCATTAAATTTGACGAAGGAATAGACGGCAAAGGCGAATATGGCCCTTATCGCCAATCGGAACGCAAAGCCTTATATCAAGAATATACCAAAACTCTGATTGATAATGACTGGGCATATTATGCTTTTGACAGCTCCGAAGAACTGACCTCTTTGCGTGAACAAGCGGAAAGTGCAGGTAATGTTTTTACTTATAATATCGAAAGTCGGAGGAGATTAAATAATTCTCTAACGCTTTCTGATGCTCAAGTTGAAGAAAAATTAGCAGCTGGCGAAGCCTATGTTATCCGCTTTAAAATGCCTGAGAAGGAAGAAGTTATTTTTACTGATTTAATCCGAGGTGAAGTCCAAGTAAAAACAGCTATGCTGGATGATAAAGTATTATTTAAATCGGATGGAATGCCGACCTATCATTTGGCCAATATTGTGGATGATCATTTGATGGAGATTTCTCATGTGATCCGAGGCGAAGAATGGCTGCCTTCTGCTCCTTTACATGTCTTATTATATAAGGCATTTGGTTGGGAAGCGCCTGCATTTGCTCATCTCCCTATCATTCTTAAGCCGATCGGAAAAGGAAAATTAAGTAAGCGCGATGGAGATAAAATGGGATTTCCGGTTTTTCCTATTCAATGGAACGATCCTAATTCAAACGAAGTCTTTTCAGGCTACCGTGAGGATGGTTATTTTCCGGATGCTTTTATCAATATGCTTGCTCTTTTGGGCTGGAATCCTGGAACAGAACAAGAAGTTTTTTCGATGGAAGAATTGATTGATGCTTTTTCGCTTGATCGAGTTGGAAAATCGGGTTCTAAATTCGATCCTGAAAAAGCAAAATGGTTTAATCAGCATTATTTACGTTCGAAATCAAATGCCGAATTAGCTTCCTTATTTCAGGACGAGCTAAAGAAAAAGCAAATCCATTTGGAGAGTGAAAAATTGGAAGAAGTTATTGATCTTATTAAAGAACGTGCTGTGTTTATTAGTGACTTTTGGGCGCAGTCTTACTTCTTTTTTCTGGCACCAAGCGAATTTAATCCAAAAGTAGTGAAAAAACGCTGGAAAGAAAATACACCGCAAATTATCAACGATTTACATGATTTGTTTTCTCAAGCTGAAACATGGGAAGCAACGTCTTTGCACGATTTAACAGCAGCATATATTGAGAAAAACGAACTGGGTTTTGGTGCCGTAATGAATGCGCTACGGTTGGCAATTGTAGGTGACGGCATAGGTCCTGATCTATTTAAAATAATTAAATTTATTGGTCGGAAAGATACCCTGACTCGATTAAATTATGCTTTGAAAACGATTGGCTCATTTCTAAGATAGCCTAAAATTTTCAAACCTATATTGTTAATTTCTTAACGGAGTATTGATAGAAAAAGTCATACGATGACCTAAAGTCATCGTATGACTACACTTTACAATTTATCCAAGCCTTTATCTAAAATCTCAAAAGTATCCGAAGCAATCACCAATTCTTCATTAGTAGGAATTACCAAAATTTTAACTTTGGAAGAATCAGTAGAAACATCCATTGTTTTACCCCGCATTCCGGTATTTTTTGATTTATCAAGTTCTATACCCATAAATTCGAGCCCATCCACAGAATTCTGACGTGTTAGCCAATCGTTTTCACCAATACCGCCTGTAAATACAATTGCATCCACTCCTCCCATAGCGGCAGCATAAGATCCAATGTATTTTTTAATTCTGTATTGGTACATTTGCAAAGCTGTTATAGCACGTTCGTTACCATCAGTAGCGGCTTTTTCAATATCGCGCATATCAGAAGAAACACCACTAATGCCTAACATTCCGCTATGCTTATTAATTAAGGTTCTAGCTGTGTCTATATCTATCTCTTCTTTCTTAATGATATGAAACAATACTCCAATATCTAAATCGCCACTACGTGTTCCCATAATTAAACCTTCGATAGGCGTCATTCCCATACTGGTATCAATAGATTTTCCTTTTTGAACTGCTGCTATACTAGCTCCATTACCTAAATGACAAGTAATAATATTCAGCTCATTAATAGGCTTATTTAAAAACTCTGCGGCTTTAGCAGAAACAAATTTATGACTGGAACCATGGAAACCATATCGACGGATACCGTGTTTTTGATACAAAGAATAGGGGACTCCATACAAAAAACTGTATTTTGGCATAGTTTGGTGAAAAGCCGTATCGAAAACGCCAACTTGAGGAACGTTTGGCAACAGCTCCTTAATTGCATAAATACCATCCAAATTGGGCGGGTTATGCAGAGGAGCCAAATCAATGGTCTCTTCTAAAGCATCAATTACTGCGTCATTGATACGAACAGATCCGCCATAACGCTCTCCTCCATGAACTACTCGGTGACCAACTGCATTAATTTCTTCCAGCGCTTTAATACTTCCGTATTTCTCGCTGAGTAAAATACCTAAAACATATTCTATACCTAATTTATGATCAAATATTTCGCCTTCGAGTGTAGTTTTTACACCATCATCTCGTTCGTGTTTAACTAGTGCTCCCTTTAAACCAATTTTATCTACCAATCCTTTTGCAATAACTTGTTGACTGGGCATATCAAACAGTTGATATTTAATAGATGAGCTACCGCAATTCAAAACAATAATCTTCATAATTTCCTTACTTAATGGTTTGCTTTACTATTTCGTCCTAAATTTAGAACATTCCCTTTTTTCTGAATACGTTTTCCATCTTTATAAAGATAAAAACCTTCACCAGCTCTTCGTCCAACCATTCCTGCACGTACTAAACGTTTAATAAAAGGTGATGGTTTATAACGAATATCGCCAAATTCATTATACAGATTCTCCATCCATTTCAGAACTTTATCTAAACCAATAGTATCGGCCATTTCAAAAGGACCTGATAAGAGTCCAGTGGTGTTTTTTATTGTTTTATCAATTTGAACCACATCTGCAACGCCTTCTAACAAAATAGCACAAGCTTCGTTAATTAAAGGAACAATCATTCTGGTACTAATATTTCCAGGCGATTCCTGAACTTCAATCAATTCACGTTCGAGCATTTTGAGGAATTTACTTATACAATTCATCGTGAAATCACAAGTACGTACTGTTCGAACAACTTCTACAACTTTCACGTGATCGAGAGGCAAAATAAAATGCATGCCTATAGCTCTTTCCTGATGCTTTAGAATAGAAGATATCTCTGAAATCATTAAGGTTGCTGTATTGGAGGCAATAGTTGCCTTGGGCGAAATTACTTCTTCAATTTTTCGAAAAACCTCTTTGCGCTCAAGAAGACTTGTTCCCGGTTTTTTAGAGTTAATCGATTCTATTACTATATTACAACCTTTCAATATGGAATAATCAGCCGATCCTTTAATTCGGCTCATCATGGCTCGTTTTTCTCCTTCAGTTAAACCCCAATGATTGATTTTTGCGTCTAAAGCTCTCTCAATACGAACCAATATTTCCTTAACCTGCTCTTCGCTAACATCCACAAAAGCCACTTCTATACCCTTGCGTGCAGCTAAACGTATAATTTCTTGTCCGGTAGATCCGGCGCCAACCACACCTATTTTCTGAAGGTCACCCTCTTTAATCATTTTCTTCCCTAAGGAAAAATCTTCTAATCTTTCTTTCATAGCTTTATATTTTAAGCTTTTTTACCGGCAGCCTGCAAAGATGTTATAGCTACCATATTTATGATATCCTCAACAGAACATCCTCTAGATAAATCGTTAATTGGGGCTGCCATTCCTTGCAAAACGGGACCTACAGCCTGAGCCCCAGCTAAGCGTTCTACCAGTTTATATGCTATATTTCCCACTTCTAAAGTTGGGAAAACCAAAACATTTGCATAACCAGCAATAGTACTGTCTGGAGCTTTTTTACTTCCGATAGCAGGAATAATTGCTGCATCGGCTTGCAATTCTCCGTCGAATTGATATTCTGGAGCCATTTTCTGTGCCAATGCAGTGGCTTCAACAACTTTATCCACCATTTCATGCTTTGCACTTCCTTTGGTCGAAAAACTCAATAAGGCAACACGGGGTTGCATATTGGCAATTGCTTTAGTCGTATGAGCTGTAGAAACTGCAATTTGTGCCAATTCTTCAGCTGTTGGATTAGGATGAACAGCACAATCGGCAAAAACCATCATCCCATAATCTCCAATATTTTTATTCTCAAAAAGCATAAAAAAAGCACCTGAAACCACGCTAATTCCAGGTAAAGTTTTTACTATTTGGAAAGCGGGACGTAATACATCGCCGGTGGTGTTTCGAGCTCCGGCCACTTCGCCGTCGGCTTCTTCATTTTTTACTAAAAGCGTAGCTAAATAGAGTGGGTCATCTACTAAAGTACTGGCTTGTTCGCGACTCTCAATTTTTTCGCCTCGGATTTTCATAAGCAAATCCACATATTTATCCTTGTCTGGATTATTCTTAGGATCGATGATTTTGGCTTTTCCCAAGTTCTTCAGACCTAAACTATCTGCTTGCGCCTTGATTTCGTTTGCGTTTCCTAATAAAATAATTTCAGCGATGCCCTCAGAAAGGACAAAATCAGCCGCTTTTAAAGTTCTTTCTTCTGTTCCTTCGGGTAAAACAATGCGTGAATGGGCTTTTATAGCCTGCTCCCGAATTTTTGTTGTAAATTCCATGTGTGCGTTCTTCTTAAATTATATTATAAATATCTGTAAAATAGTCGATTAAAAAAATAAAATTAAGTTTACAAAGCTACATAAATTTCCGCTTGTTAACTGAATAGCAGAAGAAAAAATTAAAAATTAAAACTAGATTACCGAAAGATAAAACCCTCACGAAAAGGATCATTTGGATCAAAAATAAATTCGTGCTTACCAGTAAAATACGCTTTTCCACTCACTTTTGGAATAACCGCCGAAAAAGAACCATAAGAAACCTCTTTCACAACTTCGACATCCATTGTTGATCCCACAATACTTTCTATGCGAAGACTTTCTCCAATTGCAATTTCGCCCTTAGCAAAATGCAAAGCAGCACGCGCACTTATTCCTGATCCGGTAGCGCTTCTGTCTACTTCGCCATTGGCAAAAACACAGATGTTCTTTGAGTGATATTTATGCCCTTTAGATTTTCCTACAAAGATTGTCCCATAAAGGAAACTAAGCTCTTTTTCGAAAGGATGCTTTATCTCTATTTTATCCATAATAGCCCGTTTTATTTTACGTCCCCAATCAATTTGTTGCAAATAATTTGAGCTATCAAGACTCAAAGCGATGGAATCTGCTTCAACAAAAGCATAAAAAGCACCTCCAAAAGCAATATCAAAAGAAACTAAACCAATGCCTTCCACAAAAACCTCTTCCTTCAATGCATAAACAAATGAAGGGACATTATGAAAACTCACACTTTCTACAATTCCATTCTTACGCTTTGCCCAAGCAATAATTTTACCGGGAGGAGCATCAATAATCAACTGTGGCTTATCGCCTTCTTTTATTATCATTCCTGTTTCTAATACTAATTTGCATAAAGCAAGAATGGCGTGGCCACACATGGTAGAATACCCTTCGTTATGCAAAAAGAAAGTCCCAAAATCGGCGTCATCGCTTTGCGGTTCTGTGATTACAGCACCATACATATCGGCATGGCCACGAGGTTCCCACATCAATCCTTTTCTGACGGAATCGAATTTTTCTTTAAAATAACGACGTTTTGCTAAAATGCCTTCGCCTTTTATTTCAGGCAAACCATCTACTATCACTCTCAATGGTTCGCCTCCCGTGTGCATATCGATGGTTGAAATGTTAAGCCAATCTGCCGGAATTTTCCAATTGCTTTTTAGGTTCATTGCTTCTTTTTTTCAAAAATAGTTCTTTTTAAAAAAGCAGCTAAGCATTCATTCCTTCTTTTTCGTCTGTAAAATGACGGAGGAGAATACCGAAAGCTTTATCTTTGACAAAAATTAGCAAACCAATCTGATGAAGAAAGTCGATATTTTCATTTTAAGAACCTATGTAGGCCCACTTATAATGACTTTTTTTATTACCTTGTTTATTTTGTTGATGCAGTTTCTATGGCTCTATATTGATGACTTGGTTGGCAAAGGTTTAGAATGGTATATTTTATTGGAACTGATCTTTTACGCCTCTTCCACCTTTGTGCCTATGGCATTGCCTTTAGCTATTTTACTTTCCTCCCTTATGACTTTTGGTAATTTAGGTGAACATTATGAGTTGGTTGCGTTAAAATCTTCCGGTATTTCTTTAAAACGCTTGATGCGTCCACTCATTATATTATCTGTTCTTATCAGTATTTTTGCTTTTCTATTTTCCGATTTTGTGTTGCCGGTAGCTAATTTAAAATTCCGCTCTTTACTCTACGACGTGCAGCATCAGAAGTTGGCCTTCAAAATGAAGGAAGGTATTTTTAATCGTGATTTAGGTGAATATGTGCTTCGGATTGGTTCACGAGAAGATGATGGTGAAGGCATAAATGATGTCACTATATACGACCACTCGCAAAAGGCCGGCAATACCAAACTCACCACAGCGCAATCGGGTTTGATGCAACAAACACCTAATGGAAACGCTATTTTGTTTACGCTTTATAATGGTGTTAATTATGAGGAGAAATTAGATCGGCAGGATTACAGAAAAACCCGTCCGTTTCAGCGTATGGAGTTTCAAGAAGAGCAAATCAGGTTTGAAATAGACAACGGTCTAAACCGAACGAATGAAAACCTATTTAAATCCAGTTATCATATGATGAATCTGGAACAGCTCAGTCGATCGAAAGATTCATTAAAAATCAGTTTAGCAAAAAAACAAAAGTATTTTAAACGAGATATTCAAAATCGTTTGACTCAATATGTCCATTTAGACTCGCTCCGCTTAACAGAAAATGAAATGGCTGTTGATACTCAAAAATTAGTTTATACCAGCTTAATGTTTCAGATGGATATTCATCTCCGCGAAAAAGCAATAGAGAAAGCTTTGGCAGCTTGTCGCACAGCAAAAGACAATATTAAATACCACTATCTCGATTTTGAACACCGAGAAGAAATTATCCGTAAGCATTCGATCGCTTATCATAAAAAATTTACACTTTCATTTGCTTGTTTAATCCTGTTCTTTGTAGGAGCTCCTTTGGGAGCTATCATTCGAAAAGGAGGATTGGGCTTGCCTGTAGTGATGTCCACTTTGTTTTTTGTTCTTTATTATGTTTTATCTATGATTGGCGAACGATCTTCTGTTGCCGGCGGTATGGATATTTTCTTTGGTATGTGGTTGGCATCAATGGTGTTTCTTCCTTTAGGCGTTTTTCTAACTTATAAAGCTACTTCGGATGCTCCACTATTCGATTCGGAAACCTATAAGCGCATGTTTGATAGATTGCATAAACTGATTCCATTTATTCCGAAAAAAGAAGATGATTAAAGCCTCTTCCTATTCCCAAAAGGAATTTCAATAAAAAACATTCCTTTAAAATAATTCATTAGATTTGTTCAATCGCTGTTTCAAACAGAAAACTATGGCAAAAGATAAAAGTACCCTTTCCTATTGGGTTGATGAACACACTCAAGCTATGTATTCATGGGCTTTTCATAAAGTTTCGGATATGGAAATAGCAAAAGACCTGGTGCAGGATACTTTTTTGGCTGCCGCCGAAAAAATAAGTTCTTTCAAAGGAGATAGCTCCCCAAAAACATGGTTGTTTTCTATTCTCAATTATAAAATCATTGATCACTACAGAAGTAAAGTGAAGACACCTCAAAGAATGGAAAACCAATCGTTTGAACAATTCTTTACAAGCAATGGAGAATGGAAAAAAGACAAGCAACCCGGCGATTGGCATGAGGACTCTGATAATTTACTTGATAGCCCGGCTTTTTTAGCCGTTTTAAAAGAATGTCTTGATGCATTGCCCGAACAGTGGAGCACTTGCGTTAAGCTAAAATATTTAATGAATAAAAAAGGAGAGGAAATTTGTCAGGAAGTAGAGATAAGCCCTACTAATTATTGGCAGATTGTTCATCGCGCTAAATTACAATTGAGGGAATGTGTAGAAGACAACTGGTTTAAAAATTAGTAAAATGGTAAAAAAAATAATGCACTATATGTTTCTATCTTGCTTAAAAGCAACAGATTTGATCAATAAGAAATCTGACACTCCTTTAAATTGTATTGAAAATCTTCAATTAAAAGCACATAAATCGATGTGCAAAGCGTGTAGAAATTACGAAAAACAAACTACCCTAATAGATACTGCTTTGAATGCTACTTTAAATAAAGAAGGCCTTTCCGTTGATGTTGACGAACTCAAAATAAGTATTCAAGAAAAAATTAAACATAGCTAATTGTTTCATTAATTTGCTGTTCATTTCCAAATTTACTTTTTCATTAACTCTTTTCGACAATAACTTCCTTTGTTGTATTAATTTGCTTTGGCTATCTAATTGCCACTAATGCACTAATAAAAAAGTGTAGCGTGATGTCTAAAATTTATAATACCCCCACATTAATTTTATTTCTTGTCAGGTTTTGATTTTCTCTCGACTATCTAATCAAAAATTGAATAATAACATCAAAAAAGAAATATCATGACAAAAATTGCAATTGTAATCCTATCGGATACAGAAACTATGGAATCACTCGGAAAAATCTCTAACGCTTTTATGCTAGCTCAAGAAGCTATTGAAAATGGCGATGATCTTAAAATTATTTTTGAAGGTGCTGGTGCCCGTTGGATTGGTGCTTTAGAAGACAAAAATCATAAGTTTCACGAACTATACCTCAGCATAAAAAGCAATATCACAGGTGTTTGTCTTTTCTGCGCCAGTGTTTTTGGTGTAAAATCAAAAGTGCTAGCCGCAAATATTCCACTAATCTCAGAATATAAAGAACACCCAAGCTTACGTCAATTGTTTGTAGATGGCTATCAGGTTATCACCTTTTAATACCAAGATTAACGCTATAAACTACCGACAAATTTATTATCTTTTTACGTTTCCTTCAGTAAAAATTTGAACTCTGTGAAACAAAAAAATATTTAGAATTTATATCGGCAATTTTGATCTCAAATTGGTATAACTCATTATCATATTAATTCATCAGCACATTAACTTTAGTTTCCCCAGCTCTCTCTATCCAAACTGCGATATTGAATTGCTTCGGCTAAATGATTATTTTGAATATTTTTTGAGTTATCTAAATCGGCTATTGTGCGTGCAACTTTTAAAATCCGATCGTAGGCTCTGGCTGAAAGCTGTAATTTTTCCATCGCATTCTTAAGCAATTGATGGCCTTCTTTTTCTAACTGACAATATTGTTGCATTTGCTTTGTATTCATTTGAGAATTGGCATGGATATTTACTAAATCTTTAAAACGCTCTTCTTGTATTTTACGCGCTTTGATTACTCGATCTCTCACAACCACACTTTTTTCCGAAGAAGGAGATTCGGCTAAATCACGAAAAGGAACCGGAATCACCTCCACTTGAATATCGATTCTATCTAATAGCGGCCCGGATATTCTATTCAAGTATTTCTGCACCATTCCCGGAGCGCACACACATTCTTTTTCCGGATGATTATAATATCCACACGGACAAGGATTCATAGAAGCAACAAGCATAAAATTTGCAGGATATTCCACCGATATTTTGGATCGTGAGATACGTACTTTTCGATCTTCCATCGGCTGTCGCATAACCTCCAAGACAGTCCGTTTAAATTCGGGTAATTCATCCAAAAATAAAACGCCATTTTGAGCTAAACTAATTTCTCCCGGCATTGGATAACTTCCACCACCCACTAAGCCTGCATCGGAAATGGTATGATGTGGTGCACGAAATGGGCGCACGGAAATAAGTGAATCGACATTTCCAAGGTTTCCTGCTATCGAATGAATTTTTGTTGTTTCCAATGCTTCACTTAAGCTTAAAGGAGGTAAAATACTAGGAATTCGCTTTGCAAGCATCGTTTTTCCGGCTCCGGGAGGCCCAATAAAAATTACATTATGACTTCCGCTGGCAGCAATCTCCAAGGCTCTTTTTATATTTTCCTGTCCTTTAACATCTTCAAAATCAAATTCGTAATTACTCAGTTTGGAATAAAACTCCTCTCTTGTATCGACTAAAGTGGGGATTAATTCTTTTTTATCATTAAAAAAATCAATGGCTTCTGTAATATTCTCAATTCCATATACCTCCAAATTGTTTACAATGGCGGCTTCTCTGGCATTTTGCTTAGGCAGTATAAATCGCTTAAAACCTTCTTCTCTCGCTTTTATAGCAATCGGAAGCGCTCCTTTTATAGGTTGCAAACCTCCATCGAGCGAAAGCTCACCCATAATCAAATAATCACTCAGATTTTTATTTTTTATCTGACCCGATGCTGCCAGAATTCCGATGGCTATGGTTAGGTCATAAGCAGATCCTTCTTTGCGAATATCGGCGGGAGCCATATTAATCACAATTTTTTTGCCCGGAATTTTATAGCCAATATGTTTTAATGCGGCTTCAATCCTATGGTGACTTTCCTTAACGGCATTGTCGGGTAAACCTACATGATACCAATTAATTCCTTGATCTATGCTCACTTCAACCGTAATTGTAATTGCGTCTACACCAATAAGAGTGCTACCAAATGTTTTTACTAACATAAGTAGGAATTTATAAAATGAATTGAAAAGCTATTGCATTTTCTTTGAATATTATCTATCTTAAATAGGGAATTTCCCAAATTTAGCTGTAAACCAAAAACGAGTACCCTCACCTATTTTGCTGCTAAAATTGAGATCGCCACCTAAAAGTTGTGCCAGATTTTTTGCTACTACCAAGCCCAATCCACTTCCTCCATATTTCTTTGTAATGTTTTGATTGAGCTGGGAAAAAGGTTTAAACAAATCGCCTTGCTCTTCTTCAGATATCCCGATACCACTGTCATGAACAAGTGTTTTTATTAAATAGTAATCTTGAGAATCTTCTAAAACTTCCACCTGAATACGGATCAATCCATTTTGCGTAAATTTATTGGCATTGCCCAAAAGGTTTAAGAGAATTTGTCTGTAACGAAGAGAATCTCCTAAAATAATTTCAGGAATAGCGGGATCTATTTTCAATTCAATTTTGTTTGATTGAGCTTTAATTAGCACCTCGTTTGCCTTGATAATATGTTCAACCTCTCTGAGTAATTGCATAGGATTCTCGACAATCCTCAAGGCAAAAGACTCCATCTTTCTCAAATCCAACAAATCGTTGAGCAAATATTGCATATGATTAGCCGAGAAACGAATCATTTGAAAACGCTCTATCCACTTAGACGAAAGTTCATCATCGCCCTGCAAATCAAGAATACCAATGATAGCGCTGAGTGGATTTCGTATTTCGTGACTTATCTTAGCCAAAAACATCATTTTTTCCTCTTTCGCATTGAAAGCCTCGTTCTTAGCTTCTTCTAATTCCAAACGAGTTCTTTCGAGCTGAAGAAATACTTTCACCTTAGATTCCAGAATTGTTAGATTGACAGGTTTTACAATATAATCGACCGCTCCTGTTTTATACCCTTTAAAAATGCTATGATCGTCAAAATAAACTGCTGAAATAAAAATAATGGGTGTATTTGCATTCTTTTTGCCTTGCTTGATTAATTCGGCTAATTCAAAACCATTCATTTCGGGCATATGGACATCAAGAATAAGTACAGCAAAATCAAATTCTTGTGTTATACGATAAGCTTCCAAAGAGCTATTTGTTGTTGATATTTGAGTGTCGAGATGACTAATAGCTCCGGTAATTCTCAATACATTTTCCTGTAAATCATCAACAACAAGAATACGAGGCACATTCTGCGTTTCCATAATCTGGGTATAAGCTTATCCCAAAGATAATGCTTTTTTTATACAATTCAATAAAATTGAATCATCAAGAATAAGTTATCTTTCAATTTATGATGTAGAAGGCTTTACATGCTTAAAACGGCGATGAGACCATAAATAATATTCCGGTGCACACCGAATATCCTTCTCCATCAATCGGATATATTCCGAGCTTATCCATCCTTCTTCTGTTTCTCGAGGATTCATTGTTACAGGAATAAATTCAACTGTATATTTACTCCTCGCCACTTTTTTAACACTTGCATAAAATAAGGGCAGATCATATTTTTTTGCATATGCTTCCGGACCAATATAAAAAGGCACATCCTGCCCCAGAAATAGTGCTCGGTATTTATAATTGGCAGGAGGCGATTGATCCGACATCAAGCAATTAACAAATTGTGTTCCTTCCTTTTCGAGTTTCACAAAAAAATTGGCTACTTTCTTTGATGGCACAACTTTAAATCCATAACGCTCGCGATTAATCACCATTAACTTATCAAAAACAGGATTGCTTAAACGCGTGTAAGCTGTCCAAGTTACTATTTTCAATACTTGATTTAAATAAAACACCCATTCCCAATTGGCAGCATGACCGGTTATTATCATTAAACTTTTACCAGTCTTTATTTTTTCTTGCACTAAGTCCAGGTTTTGATAAATATACCTTTCTTGCAATTCTTTTTCGGAAATACTGAGTGTTTTTAAAGACTCTATTATAAAATCAGCAAAATGTCGAGTAAATTTTCGAGCTATTTTTTTATTTTCTTTGATTGAGTGATCGGGAAATGCAATATTCAAATTGCTTATAATCACCTTCTTGCGATAGCGTATAAGGTAATAGAGCAAGAAATAAAAAATATCAGAAATTCGGTGCAAGCACCAAAAAGGGAGCCGCGATAAAAGCTTTAAAAAAATGAAAACGATCTTATATGCCATTCCTGATTGTTTGAATTAATCTTCGTTATCTACTGTATCTCCTAATTTCTTTCTAACACCTTCGAGCATTACTTCGGTAAGTTCATTTATTCCAAATTCGTAATTCAAGCCCCAATCGGCTTTTGCTACACTATCGTCGATGCTGGCCGGCCAAGAATCGGCAATAGCCTGACGAAAATCAGGTTGATAATCAATTTCAAAGGATGGAATATGCTTTTTAATTTCTTCTGCAAGTTCTTGAGGATCGAAACTGATTCCGGCCACATTATAAGCCGAATGAATGCTTAGATTTTCTTCATCGGCTACCATTAAATTGATAGTGGCATTGATGGCATCTTTCATAAACATCATCGGTAATTTGGATCCCGCAGATAGGAAAGAAGTATATTTTCCTCTACGCACGGCATCAACAAAAATCTCAACAGCGTAATCAGTTGTTCCTCCTCCGGCTTCGGTTTTATATGAAATAAGGCCGGGATATCGAATGCTTCTTACATCCACTCCATAGCGATTATAATAATATTCAATCCAACGTTCTCCTGCAAGTTTGCTAATTCCATAAACGGTATTTGGTTCAGTAATAGTATATTGAGGCGTGTTAAATCGAGGTGTTGTCGGTCCAAAGACAGCAATTGAACTGGGCCAGAAAACTTTTTTAATCGCATCGACTTCTTTAGCCAATTCTAAAATATTCATCAAGGAACGCATATTGATATCCCAGGCTTGTAAAGGGATTTTTTCTGCATTGCCCGACAAAACAGCTGCCAAATGATAAATCTGTGTAATTTTGTGACGAATCACAAAATGGATAAGTCGGTTACCATCTAATACATCCAGAATCTCAAAAGGACCGCCATTCACCACATCATCAGGCGCTTGTTTAATGTCGGTAGCAAAAACCTGCTGTGCTCCATATCTTTTCCGCAATTCAATTACAAGCTCTGACCCAATTTGACCGGCAGCGCCAATTACCAATATATTTTCCATGAGTATCTATATTTAAAATAAGTTTAAAATCCGTATGCACGTCCTTCAAGTTTATCAATAGGGACTTTCATTATTTGAACTTCTTCAAGTGAAGGCTTGCTAAATTTAAAATCTTTGGGAGAATAATTTTTCATAAACTGATGAAAAAGAGCTTCTTTCTCAGAAACAGTATCAATAAATTCTATCTTTCCATAAGCCAACGCTGAGCGATATTTCATAGTCCAACTACAAGCAACCTCTTCGTTTTGCCAACGCAATTGATGATCGGTACTAAAAACGATACACACATTAGGATTGTTTTTGAGTAGTTCTATTTTCTTACCTTCTTTGGCTCCGTGTAATAAAATGGCATTATCGGCAAAACCAAAATTCATAGGAATTACATAGGGTTTGCTTTCTTTATCTACCATAGAAACATAACATACATCACAATTTCGAATGATATCTATAATATCTCGCGTGTTTTCTAGTGCTCTGTTTTTCATACTAATTATTGAATTTTGCAATGCAAAAATACTAAACTCAACGATATAGCTTTATGCTTTTTCGTTTATATTGATAACAAAATAACAATAATGAAACTAAATTGAATTCAATTACTTACGAGTTAAAACAGCATCAAAATAAGAAAATACTAGAAATATACTCTACGTTAATATTTCGAATAAAAAAGGATGATACGCTTATTCCAGGTAACAGATTTAGCCAAATTTCTTGGCATATCCACTGCGCAACCTCTATCTACAGCAATATGATAAGCCAATAAAGGAACTAGCATTTCTTCTGTTTCGGGAATTTTAAAATACAATTGTATTACTTAGTTGCCTTCTTTTATTTTTTTACTCTTGCATTAAGCATACTTAATTTATTTCGTATATTTGTGTTATAAATAAAGTATACTTAATTTATTTAAGAATGAGCTTTTCAAAAAAAACATATATAAAAAGATCATCATATCTACAAAAAGCGCTCCCTTTTTTAGATAAAAATTTGATTAAAGTCTTTACTGGTCAGCGAAGAACAGGAAAAAGTTATATGATGTTGCAGGTTATGGATGAGGTTTTAAAAATCAATCCTGTTGCACAAATAATATTTATCGATAAAGAATTGATGGAATTTGATTTTATCAAATCGGCAAACGATTTAATGAATTATCTAAACCAAACCATTGATGAAGGCAAACAAACCTATGTTTTTATTGATGAGGTTCAAGAAATTGAAGAATTCGAAAAAGTTTTACGAAGCCTGTTAAATGAAGGGCGAGCAGATATTTGGTGTGCCGGAAGTAATGCTGAAATTCTAACAGGAGAACTGGCTGATAGATTAAGCGGTCGTTATATAGAAATCCGTATTCATAGTTTAAGTTATTTGGAGTTTCTCGAATTTCACTCATTAGCAAATGATAACACTAGTTTACATCTCTATTTGAAATTTGGCGGTTTACCAAATTTAAAAAGTCTACCGTTAGAAGATGATGTAGTATTTGATTATCTAAAATCGATTAATGCAACTGTACTTTTAAAAGATGTGATTAAAAGGCATCAGATTCGCAATGTAGCTATGCTCGAGAATTTGATTCGCTTTATGGTTGATAATACGGGCAGTTTATTCTCTGCGGCAAGCATTAGCAAGTTCCTCAAATCGCAAGGACAAAAAATTTCGGCTTCAATTATTTCGAATTACATTTCATATATTCTTGACTCTTACTATCTTATTAAAGTTCCACGTTCTGATTTGCAAGGAAAAAGAATTTTTGAGATTAACGAAAAATATTTTTTTGAAGATCTCGGTTTACGCAACGCGTGGACTGGTTTTCAACCAATGCATATAAACAAACTTATTGAAAATGTAGTTTTAAAGCACTTAGTATTTCAAGAATTTAAGATAACAGTAGGTAGTGTTGGGGATAAAGAAATTGATTTTGTTGCTGAAAAATCGGGTATTAAAATTTATGTGCAATGCGCCTATTTAATTACTAACGAAAAAACACAGGAAAGAGAATTCGGAAATCTATTATCTATAAACGATAATCACCGAAAAATAGTAGTAAGCATGGATGAAATGGCAGGTGGAAATATTGAAGGAATTGAACACCTCCACCTAAAAGATTTTTTGAGTACTTCATTCTAGTTGCCTAAACCACTAATCGGAAAAAAATTAAGGGCTAATTTAAAATTCTACTCTACCGTTACGCTCTTAGCGAGATTACGCGGCATATCCACTGCGCAACCTCTATCTACAGCAATATGATAAGCCAATAATTGCAAAGGGATTGAAGCCAATAAAGGAACTAACATTTCTTCGGTTTCGGGAATCTCGATAATATAATCTGCCAAGCGTTTTACTTCCGTATCGCCCTTTGTAACAATAGCAATAATGATCCCTTTTCTGGCGCGTATTTCTTCAATATTACTGACTGTTTTTTCGTAAGTACCTTTATTTGTAGCCACTACAACAACGGGCATGTTTTCATCTATAAGAGCAATAGGGCCGTGTTTCATTTCGGCTGCCGGATATCCTTCAGCGTGGATATAAGAAATTTCTTTGAGTTTTAATGCCCCTTCTAAAGCTATGGGGAAATTATATCCTCGTCCTAAATACAAGAAATTTCGTGTATTGACAAAATGCTTAGCAATCTCCATCACCTTTTCATTTACGTCCAGAGTTTTTTCTACTTTAAAAGGAATTTGTTCGAGTTCATAAAGCAGATGATGAAAACGGGTACGTTCGATAGTGCCTCGTTTTTTTGCTAATCGTAATGCCATTAAAGTGAGTACTGCAACCTGAGCAGTAAAAGCCTTTGTTGAAGCAACTCCAATTTCCGGTCCGGCGTGGGTATAACTGCCGGCATCTGTTTCTCTAGCAATGCTCGATCCAACCACGTTACAAATTCCAATGATGGTAGCTCCTTTTGATTTGGCCATGCGAATAGCTGCTAATGTATCGGCTGTTTCGCCCGATTGAGAAATTGCAATAACCACATCGTCTTCATTGATAATCGGATTGCGGTATCTAAATTCTGATCCGTATTCAACTTCAACGGGTATACGTGCAATATCTTCAAACAAATATTCACCTACCAAAGCAGCATGCCAAGAGGTTCCACAAGCCACCATAATAATTCGTTTAGCAGCAGCCATTTTATCTTCATATTCTGAGATTCCTCCTAAAGCAATCGTCTCCTGAGCCATTCTTAATCGGCCACGCATACTGTCGCGGATAGAAAGGGGCTGCTCGAAAATCTCCTTCAACATAAAATGATCGTAACCACCTTTTTCAATGGCAGTTAGATTCATTTCCAATTCTTGAATATAAGGTGTTTTTTCCTGATCTGCAATGGTGATGATTCGCATATCTCCATTTCGCGGAATGATAGCAATTTCTTCATCATTCAGATAAACCACATTTTTGGTATATTCGATTAATGGAGTTGCATCCGAAGCAATAAAATGCTCATCTTCTCCAATTCCAATGACCAAGGGACTTCCTTTTCTAGCGGCAATTAATGTATCATTATCCCCTTTTGCTAAAATTACAATCGCATAAGCACCTATCACCTGATTAAGCGCTATACGCACCGCTTCAACTAAATCTACGCTTTCTGATTGCTGAACATCTTCAATCAGATGAATAAGCACTTCCGAGTCTGTTTCACTCAAAAAGTTATGACCACGGACTTGCATTTCTTCGCGAAGCGAAGCATAATTTTCTATGATTCCATTGTGAATCATCGCCAACGTTCTGTTCTGCGAATAATGAGGGTGTGCATTTACCTTATTTGGCTCGCCATGAGTGGCCCAACGGGTATGGCCAATCCCGATAGTACCCTTAACATCGAGTCCTTTAACACTGGCCTCCAAATCGCTTACACGACCCGCTTTCTTATATAATCTCAAATCACCGTTAGACAATGCTATTCCTGCGCTATCATATCCTCGGTATTCTAATCTTTTTAATCCTTTTATTATAATGGGATAAGCCTCTTTTGGGCCAATGTATCCAACAATTCCACACATATCTACATGTTTAGGTGCTAAAGTTTTCGCGTTAATATATCAGTAATAAAATAAAAATGATAAAATTAAGATCCCTAGTTTCACTTTATTTCTGATATTTTCGGTACCAAAAATACAGCAATAATCTTATTTACACTAGAAATATATTAAATATTTGCAATTGAATATTTTTTATTTCCCAAATTTTATATACTTTTAAAGTATTAAAAAACAGCGACGAACACTAATTCCTATTTAAACGCATCTAATTATTATGATAAAGCACTTTACCATACCTATTTTTATTCCTGAATTGGCATGTCCTTTTCAATGTGTTTTTTGTGATCAACGGAAAATTTCAGGCTCCATCAAATCTCCTAGTTTAGAAGAAGTTGATGAAATTATTCAAAAATACTTAAACACTTTACCTTCTGAAAAAGCCTATATTGAAATTGGTTTTTTTGGTGGTAATTTTACGGGAATTCCACCTGCAGAGCAACGTGCGTTTTTACATATTGCACAAAAGTACGTAGATAGTGAAAGTGTGCAATCTATTCGCTTATCTACTCGTCCCGATTATATTTCACCTGAAGTCCTTTCTTTATTAAAAGAATTTTCAGTTAAAACAATCGAATTGGGTGCACAGTCGATGGATGAAGGTGTTCTGATTAAATCCGGAAGAGGGCATACGGCTCAAGATGTAATAGATAGTTCTAAATTAATAAAGCAAGCCGGATTTAATTTAGGTTTACAAATTATGCTTGGCCTGCCTGGTGATACACAAGAAAAATCCTTAGAAACAGCCCGGCAAATTGTGGTGTTACAACCCAATGATGTACGTATTTATCCCACTTTGGTGATTAAAGGAACTGAGCTTGCCAAACAATACGAAGAAGGCAAGTACGAGCCTTTGAGTTTAGATACAGCTGTTCTTTGGACCAAAGATATTTATCGAATCTTTCAAAATGCCAATTTAAATATTATTCGCGTTGGCCTACACCCTGCTGAGGAACTTACCGACAGCAAATCATTGATTGCAGGGCCCTATCATCCATCTTTCAGGGAATTGGTTTTGAGTGAACTATGGAAAGATCGCTTTTTAGAAAAACTTGAATTTACAAGGGATAAATCGTTAATTATTTATGTAGCCCAACAAGAACTGAATCACGCCATAGGATATGGAAGTTCGAACTTGAAATTATTAGAAACTAGATTTGAAGCCGTAAAAATAAAGACCGACCAAAAATTGATCAATTACTCTTTCTATGCTGATTGTTATTGACAAACGCATCCCGAAGGAAGCCAAAACAAAATTGAGTCAATTTGGTGAGCTTATTGAGTTTGAAACAAATACCATTACTTATGCAGCTCTATCAGGGCATCCGGATATTTTTCTTTGCCAAACGCCTCATACTTTAATCTGCGCTCCTAATTTACCGGAGTATTATTTCTCGCTTTTTAAAAAAAATAACATTCCTTATATCCTTGGAGAAAATCCTATTGGAGTCAAATTTCCCGATACAAGTTTTTACAATTGTGTGCTTACCGAACATTTTCTTTTTCATAAAAAAGGGCTTAGTGACCTTTGCATTCTGGAACAAAACAAACAGCTTGAATTTATTAATGTCTCACAGGCTTATACGCGTTGCAGCTTGCTGGCACTTCCTTCGCAAAATTTTATTACCTCCGATAAGGGCATTGAAAAAGCCTTAAAAAACCGGAATTTAGACGTTCATTATTTTTCGCCTGATAAAATTCTTCTACCCGGTATGTTGCATGGTTTTATTGGTGGAGCTATGGGTTTTTATTCAGGAAAACTATTTGTACTTGGAAATCCCGATTTTCATCCTTGGGGAAAAGCCTTTAAAACACTTATTGCTAAACAAAATATTGAACTCATCACACTCTATGAGGGTCCTTTTTTTGATGGAGGAGGGATCTTCTTTCTGGAAAATTGATTTTTTCAAGATCCCGTTTTCGACTCGTCCTCCATAATACCAAATTAACACCAAAACTACCGACAAATTTATTATCTTTTTACGTTTCACTTCAGTAAAAATTTGAACTTTGTGAAACAAAAAAACATTTAGAATTTATATCGGCAATTTTGATCTCAAATTGGTATAATTTTATAAATGAACCAATAAAACTACTTTTTCATTATTACGAATAACATCCACAGTAACTGTTGTTCCTGCTTCCAGCTTATTCAACCGACTCATATATTCGTAAATATTGGTCACGGGCAGTCCATTTATAGCCACAATGCGATCGCCTTTTTTCATTCCGGCACCTTCTGCGGGGCCACCTTTTCTAATGCCATCAACACCCAGTCCATTGTTTTCTGCCGATGTAAAATTGGGCATAATACCCAAAGTAATCTTATATCTTCTTCCTCCGCTTGCTCTTTGTTTTGGCCCTGCTTCTTGAAAAGTCAAATTTTCCTCTCTATTGATAAGATTCAGCATTAAATTATAGGTATAATCAGCAATTGATTTTGCGCCTTCCAAATTAATTCTGTCGGCTTGATCAAAAGGAGTATGATAATCGTCATGAGCACCTGAACTCAAATAAAATACAGGAATATCTTTTGCATAAAAAGAAGCGTGATCAGATGGCCCAAAACCTTCGGGTTGCATACTCATTATAAAGGCAGAATCTGCATTTAAATTCTTCAACAAAGTCTCTCCTTCCACAGAAGTGCCCGTTCCACTAATCATCATACTATGATCTTCTTTTAAGCGACCAATCATATCGAGATTTACCATTGCTTTTAATTGTTTAAGCTCGAATAATGGATTATTCGTGAAATAGCCAGACCCTAAAAGTCCCATTTCTTCAGCACCAAAAGCGATCACTAACACACTTCGTTTTAAATCTTTTTGTTGAGCAAGTTTTTCAGCCACCTCAAGGATACCGGCTACTCCCGAAGCATTGTCATCAGCACCATAATGCACAGCGACTGTATCTGGCATTCGAGAACCCGAGTTTGGTCCGCCCATACCTAGATGATCCCAGTGTGCTCCCAAAACAATTATTTCGTCTTTCAGTTCATTTCCTTCAATAAAAGCCAAGACATTTTCCGTCTCCACCTTCTGTTGTTGCACATCTGTAGTTGCATTTATAGATTTTTCACTTGCAAAAGAAACCGAAGCACGTTTCTCATTCGCTAGTTTTTCGAGTTCTTCAATAGTTTTTCCTTCAAGGAAAGCATCAGCAAAATCTCTTTTTATATGAATAACAGGTATTCCAGCATTGGAACGCGTTTTATCAAAATTCAAACCAATCAATTTATCGCCTTTGTCAAATACAGGTCCATTTACAAACAAAACACCGGCAGCGCCTTTGTCTTTGGCCGTAATTACCTTGTCACGTTCACCTGCGTATTGAGCAAACGGGCTGTCTGGATCATCTGTTTCAGGATCTCCCATAAGAATTAGAACCCATTTTCCTACAACATCAATATTGGCATAATCATCCCATTTTATTTTATCCGTATCGATAGAAAAGCCATAACCAACAAAAACGACTTCAGCTTCCAAATTTGCATTTTTAGTATATGAAAAAGGAGCATAATCGACATTAAAAACTCCATTATATTCACCAAACTGCAATGAATTATTATCTCCGGCAGTTATTGCAGTCACAACTTTGAATTTTTGAAAACCTTTTTCACCGATAGCTTCCAATCCACCTTTAACAAAATTATTTTTAATATAATTGGCTGCCAACATGCTTTCTTCCGTTCCCGGATAGCGTCCTTTTAAAGCATCAGATGCAAGATATTGAATATGATCATTGATTTCCTGAGTGGTAATTTCGGGGTTTTCTATACGACAGGAATCAAGTAAAAACAAGGTCGAAAGACCAAGCAGAATATAAAGAAATTTTTTTGACATAGTTTTAAATTTTTAGATTACGAAATTACATAAAAAATGACAATTAAAAGGCTTGAAATTAAAATCAAAGGATGTTTAATTTACTTTTTAAAATCCGGATCAAGTACTATTTCAAGGTTTTGCCAGAGATAAAAAAGCGACTACTTTTGTCAAGAATAAATTATCCCTATGATAAGTCGGTATTTTATCGAATTGGCGTATAACGGTAAAAAATTTCATGGTTGGCAAATTCAGCCGAATGCAATTACTGTGCAGGAAACTTTGCAAAATGCTCTGGAAATATTGCTTAGACAGAAGGTTGATATTGTGGGATGCGGAAGAACGGATACGGGTGTTCATGCGCGTCAATTTTTTGCTCATTTCGACTTAGATTTCGATACCGTTCCATTAAATACTGACCGGTTATCTTTCAAATTAAACAGCTATTTGAACAATGAGATTGCTATCTTTCGCATTTTTAAAGTAAATAAAGATGCTCATAGTCGTTTTGAAGCTTTAAGCAGAACGTATGAATATCGTCTTCGTCTAAACAAATCTCCTTTCGATCAGGAAACCACATACCTTTCAGCATTTCCTCGGCTCGATTTTGAGCGTATGAATCAAGCTGCTAATTTGTTATTTAATTATATTGATTTTACCAGCTTTTCTAAAACAGGAACCCTTGTAAAAACTAATAATTGCAAAATTATGCAAGCTGAATGGAAAAATGAAAACGAGGTTTGGGTTTTTACCATCAAAGCCGATCGTTTTTTAAGAAATATGGTACGGGCTATTGTGGGAACGCTTTTGGAAGTAGGAAGCGGAAAAATTGACTTAGAAGAATTTAAACAAATTATAGAAAGTAAAAATAGAAGCAATGCCGGATGGTCTGTACCGGCGCATGGTTTGGCATTGGTAAAACTGGAATATCCGGATTGGATTTATTCCTTTTAGATTTATAAAAAAATCCAAAAACCTGACAGGTTTTAAAAACCTATCAGGTTAAACATTTCTTAAAATAGGTAATTCAATCCAATATACATTCCTGAACTTCCATCTTCTGTAGCAGCAGCCATTCCATAATCCACGCTGATAATGAAATTTTGATTCATAACGATTTTTAAACCTGCTCCATAACCAATATGCAAGCTTTCAGAGCCAAAGTCGAAATAATTTGCAGATGTTATGCTTGTGCCATATAAATCGTTTACCTCAGTTAAATCCTGTGTAATTAATGAATTCTGTGCATTTACCTGATCTTCAATTGAAATTAAAGTTACAGCTTGACCTAAATCAAGGAATCCATTGATGCCAATATAAAAATTCTGATTGATAAACTTAAACTTAACCGCTTTTAAACGAGCTTCAAAATTACCGTAAGCAAATCCATCACCAACAACACGATTACGCAATACTCCACGAATACTCTTGCTTCCACCTAAACCTTCGGAAAAAGCAGAACGATTGGCAGCAATAACCATCAAGTTTTGTGCATACCAAGGTGTTTCTCCGGCAATTGTGTTTTGGAATCCTACCCGATAAGCAAAAGTTAAACGGTTTTTTATAACAGTAAAATACTGACGGTGTGTAATATAAAATTTCACAAACCCTTGTTCGGCGCTGCCTAAAAATGCTGGTGAATAAGAAAACCCGGCTTCTGTCCAAATTCCGCTATTTGGGTTCGGACGATTATCTCTTGAATCGTAGGTTAATCCTACTTTTAAAGTGACCATGGTTCCTCCTTCTGCATCAGCGTCAGGAATCAATCCCCAAGCCTTATAATTTTCATATAAACCCGGAACATCTGTCAAACTTGGCAAATAATCAGGATCATTCGCATCCACTCCATCATTGTATTTATCAATATCAACAGATCCAATACTAAAATTATAATATCCTATTCCGGCTGACCATTGTAATTTTCCTATACCCAAATCACCAACAAAATCAGCGGTTGTACGAAATAAATTGCGCTTATGTTTGTAAATCATCCTACTCATATAAGCAGCATCTTCTTGATCTTCCCATCCGGCATTATAAACAGATTCATAACCATTAAATCCATAAAATGCAGAAAGATCATCTGGTAAATAGCCTAAATCAAAGTTAACTCGAACGCCTTCTATTAGTTGATCGCCTTCATAAGCAAAACGGAAAATGCTACTTCCTTTAGTGAATTTTGAAGCTTCTACATAAAACATATGGTCATACTCCGGATAACGACTTCCATCACCATAATTATAAATACTGGATAAGGCACCATATTGAAAACCCATATCACTATCAAAAGAAACAACAGGCAAAGCACCTACGTTCCATCCGGTTTTAACATCTTCGGTTTTTTCTTTCTTTTCTTCCTGTGCTAGCGCATTTAATGAAAATGCAAGAAAAAGCACTAGAATTAGCATGCTAGAATTTTTTTTCATGTTTTAGGTTTTAAATTTATTTCAGTTTTGTATTGTTTTTATGTCGTTCGCTATCGCGATTTGTTTTCTTTTCAATATTCTTTTTAAAGGCATCTGTTAGATCCACCCCTGTTTGATTTGCTAAACATATCAGCACAAAAAGTACATCGGCCATTTCATCTGACAAATTTCCTTTTTTGTCACTCTCCTTAAACGACTGTTCTCCATAAGTGCGGCTAATAATACGAGCCATTTCCCCTACCTCTTCAGTGAGTATAACCATATTCGTCAGCTCATTAAAGTAGCGAACCCCAACATCATTAATCCACTGATCTACTGTTTTTTGCGCATCCCTAATAGTTATCTCCACCCGATTAAGTTTTAACGAAAGTAAGACATTCATTCAATTATACCAAAAAAAATATGATTCTCAAAGGGAGACCATAAACGCATTTTATTTAAAACTACCGGAAAAGGCTGAAGAAATACGATAATTTTAATACTATATAAATAACTACATATAATATTTTGTACTTTTGAGCGCTCATAAAAAAAGACAAAAATGCATATTGTATCTGTAAATATTTCTGAGGAAAAGGGGACTATTAAAATTCCTGTTGAATCTATAGAATTAACCGCCACCGGTGTTAAAAATGATGCTCACGCCGGAAAATGGCATCGGCAAGTCAGCTTGTTGGCCAAGGAAAGCAATGAGAAATTTGCTCTGGCAGCTAAACGTCATGTGGCTTATGGCGAATTCGCAGAAAATATAACCACCGAGGGCATTGTTTTGTATAAAACTATTCCCGGTGACCGATTATTAATTGGTGAAACAGAACTTGAAATAACACAAATAGGCAAGAAATGTCACGGTGACAATTGCGCTATTTTTCGCGAAATAGGTTCTTGCGTTATGCCAAAAGAAGGCATATTCGCTCGTGTACTCAAAGGAGGAACAATTCAGGCCGGAGACAAAATGATTTACATACCTCAAAGCGCTTAAACCAATTATAAACCAACCTCGCCGCAAGCAGACAGGGTATCAGTAAAGAAATATTATTTTAACTCACTTAAGGGGTGGAAAACCGAATCCGGCATGTCAGGAAGAGCTCAACGATTTAATATAACCCAAGAGATCCCTCGGCTACATTTCGGCTGCGCTCAATGTAAACTCTCGGGATCAGTTCGACTAAATCATTTCAGTTCGTTTCACTCCTGAAATGATCGTCTCACTGATTTAATAGTCTTTATTTTCCTATTTTTGCAATCTAAATTAGGAGCAAATAGTATGGAATTAAAAATTATTTCCGTCAGCCTAGCCGCTGAAAGAGGTCGAAAATACGAAGCAAAGAAAATTGAACTCAACAAAAGTGGTGTTATTGGCGATGTACATGCCAATACTTCACGTCCGGTGAGTATGATTGATCAATCCCACATTGATACTTTCAGGGAAATAACTTCGAGCAGAACAACCGAAACCGGTGAATTTGCAGAAAATATTCGGGTAGAAGGTTTAAATGATACAAAGGTAAAAGCATTCGATCGTTTTGTTAATGATAGTGTTATTTTAGAAGTCAGCCAGGTAGGAAAACCCTTTCATTCTTCTTTTCGTGAAATAGGCCATTATGTAATGCCAAAAGTGGGCATTTTTATGCGTGTTTTGGAAGGAGGAAACTTACAGGCGGGAGATTGTTTAAACTATGTCCCAAAAGTATTTCATACCAAATTAATTACCTTAAGCGACAGAGCAAGCAAAGGAATCTACGAAGACAAAAGCGGGGCTTTAATTGCTGAAAAATTAACTGCTTTTTTTGAAAAAATTGCTTGGGATTTATCCATCGATAAACAAATTATAGCTGATGATCGGAAGCAATTGCAAGCTCAAATAGAAGATGCAACGCAAAAGAATTACGATTTAATCATCACAACAGGAGGCACTGGTATAGGAACTCGAGATATTACACTCTCTGTTGTTAAACCAATGTTAGATCATGAAATTCCGGGTATTATGGAGCATATTCGTATGAAATATGGAAGTTTAAAACCAAATGCATTGCTAAGTGGCGGTGTTGCAGGGACAATCGGATCAGCTCTAATTTATACATTGCCAGGGAGTGTAAAAGCTGTTACGGAGTATATGCAGGAAATTCTTATTACGCTTAAACACCTGATTTATATGAAAGCCGACATGGATGTTCATTAATGAAATCTCTTTGTTAAAAAGATATAATCTATCGGTTAAAACGTCCGAATTGAACATTTTGGCTTTTTATTTGTTTGTAATTAGCAATTAATAACACCTAAACATCTATTTTACTTATTTTTGCATAAATATTAATTCAAATTATTGAATGAGAAAAAATACAGAAGCCGTTTCAGCAGAAAAATTAGCCGAAACTATTATTTTTGGAATACTAGAAAAAAAAGGCTTAGAAATAACTAAAATTGACTTTTCTAAAATGCCAAATTCCATTAGTAAATACTTTATTATTTGCCACGGAACCTCTACTTCACAGGTAGATGCCATTGCTGATAGTGTAGCTGAACAAGTCTATAAACAATTAGGCGAAAAACCGGTTTTTACGGAAGGAAAAGAAAATAAAGAATGGATATTAGTTGATTTTATTGATGTTGTTGTACATATTTTTCAAGAATCTACCCGACGCTTTTATAATATTGAAGGTCTTTGGGCAGATGCTAAAATAGATACAATTCAAAACTAAGAACCTACAAACTATTAAGGAATCAGACAGAATGACAGAGCAAAAAAACAAAACTAACAAAACGGAGAAAAAGAAAACATCCCAAAATTCGAATCCCCTTAAATCAAAGGGGAAATTTAATTTCTATTGGATTTATGGGATTTTAGCAGTTATTTTTATCGGATTACAATTTTTGGGAGGAACCGATACTTCAAAAGAAACCAATTGGGGCGAATTAAAATCAATGCTTCAAAATGGGGATATAGAAAAATTGACTCTTGTTAATAAAGAAATTGCAGAAATATATATCAAGAAAGATAAGCTATCTGAATATACTAATAAAGGCACTAATAACTCAACAAGTACAAATTTTGGTGCTCCAAGCCCCGATTTTTATTACCAAATAGGATCGATAGAAACCTTTGAACAACGCGTTCAAAATGAACAACAAGGCGTAAAGAATCCTGTCTATATTACTAATGAAACTCGCCGTGAATGGGGAAAAGATATTTTCGGTTGGATATTTCCCATCATCCTTCTGATTGGAGTCTGGTTCTTTATTATGCGTATGATGAATAAGGGTGGTGCCGGTGGCGGCGGACAGATTTTTAATATCGGGAAATCAAAAGCGCAATTATTTGATAAGGAATCGGCGGTTAGCGTAAATTTTAAAGACGTTGCCGGCTTAGAAGAAGCAAAAGTGGAAGTGATGGAAATTGTTGATTTCCTAAAAAGGCCGAAAAAATATACCGATCTGGGAGGAAAAATTCCAAAAGGAGCTTTATTGGTAGGCCCTCCAGGGACTGGTAAAACACTCTTAGCAAAAGCAGTGGCGGGGGAAGCAAAAGTACCTTTCTTCTCTCTATCAGGTTCAGATTTTGTGGAAATGTTCGTTGGTGTTGGCGCTTCTCGTGTACGCGATTTGTTTAAACAAGCGAAAGAAAAAGCACCTTGTATCATTTTCATCGATGAAATTGATGCGATTGGACGTGCTCGTGGTAAAAATGCTATGACTGGAGGAAATGACGAAAGAGAAAACACGTTAAATCAGCTTCTTACAGAAATGGATGGCTTCAGCAGCAATGCCGGCGTTATTATTTTGGCAGCCACTAACCGCGCCGATATATTAGATACTGCTCTTTTACGTGCCGGTCGATTCGACAGACAAATCCACGTAGAGCTTCCCGATTTGACAGAAAGAAAAGCTATTTTCGATGTGCATATGAAACCTCTTACTGTAAGTAAAGGAGTGGATTCCAATATGTTATCAAAACAGACACCGGGTTTTTCTGGTGCTGATATTGCCAATGTTTGCAACGAATCTGCTCTTATTGCGGCTCGACAAAATAAAAAAGAAATAGACAAACAAGATTTTTATGATGCAATAGATCGTATTATTGGAGGATTGGAAAAAAGAAATAAAATTATTTCGAAACATGAAAAGGAAGTAATTGCACATCATGAATCGGGTCATGCCACCGTCAGCTGGTTGCTCGAACATGCAAATCCTTTAGTAAAAGTGACTATTATTCCTCGTGGGAAAGCTCTGGGAGCTGCATGGTACTTACCTGAAGAAAGACAGATCACTACTTTTGAACAAATGTTTGACGAAATGGTGGCGACCCTTGGAGGAAGAGCTGCAGAAAAAGTAATCTTTAATAAAGTATCTACAGGCGCTTTAAACGACCTTGAAAAAGTAACAAAACAAGCATTCAATATGGTTGCTTATTTTGGCTTAAATGATAAAATTGGAAATATATCTTACTACGATTCAACCGGACAGCAAGAATACCAATTCAATAAACCTTTTAGCGAAAAAACGGCAGAGACGATTGACAGCGAAGTGAAATTACTTGCCGAAAGAGCTTATACCAAGGCTGTTGAAATACTTCGGGAAAACGAAGCCGGTCTACGCCAATTGGCTCAGGTATTGATGGAAAAAGAAGTTATTTTCCGCGAAGACCTAGTTGCTGTTTTTGGTGAACGTCCTTGGGATGAAGGAAAAGAGCATATCAGTTTACAAAGAGAAAATGGTAAGCCTAAAGCGAAAAGAGTGAAAAAAAAACCAAAAGCACTCCCAGAAGAAACGCTAAAACCAAAAACGCCAAGAAAGAAATCTTTAAAGAAAGACGAAAACACCTCCTCGAAAGAAACAAAGGAGTAAAAAATCTTTTGAAATATGGACGAAACAACTTCACGAGAAAAAGTCTTAAAAAGCATTCGAAATTCGCTTTTGGGTAAAACGCCCAATCCATTTTCAAATGTTGATCTTGAATCAAAGATTTATCATGAACTTGATGAGTCTCTGGCGTTAAATTTTGCACAAGAGTTTACTGATTTGGGTGGTAAGTTTATCTATTGTGAAGATGAAGAGGATTTGAAATCCGTTTTAAAAACATTTGTTTTAGCCGAAGAAGTTCAACCCTTATTTTGCAGGGAACCTGCATTAAAAACCCTGCTTAATTCTATTGAAATAAGTTATACAGATAAGGTTGAGGATTTTAAGACGCTTCGCAGTTCCCTTACTTCTTGTGAATTTCTGATTGCTCGTTTTGGTTCTGTGATGGTTTCTTCCGGTCTTTCTTCAGGAAGAAGATTGAATTTCTTCCCTGAAAAACATTTAGTCGTGGCTTATGCCTCACAATTGGTTCCGGAAACCAAAGATGCGCTCACCGGAATGCAGGAAAAGTACAATGGAAAACTCCCCAGTATGATTACACAAATTAGTGGGGCGAGCAGAACGGCCGATATTGAAAAAACTTTAGTCATGGGAATGCACGGTCCTAAAGAAATTTATGTTTTCTTTGTAGACGACATTATCGAATAGACCTCTATGTTTAAAACGCTTTTAATCCGTACACTTTCAGGTGCTGTATTTGCCAGTATTATTCTTGGTTCAATATTTTGGCATCCACTTGCACTTGCTGCAGTTTTATTTATACTAACCGGACTTGGTTTACGAGAATTTTATGGCTTGTTTACCAAAGCAGGACTCATTCGAAACGATGTGGGAGGTATCATTTTAGGACTCATTATATACAGTTTGTTAACCGCTTGGGCTTTTTCTTGGTTAAACGCAGGGGTTCTTTTTGGGATCCTTCCTTTGATATTTCTTCTTTTTATTTTTGAATTGTATAAAAAAGCGGAACAGCCTTTTACTCAAATTGCTTATCAATTGATAGGCATTATCTACGTGGCTCTCCCCTTTGCTTTCTATCATTTTGTTAATCAATTCCCCGTAGGTGGAGAACCAAATTTTGAACCTTGGCTGCTTACCGGAATATTTCTTCTGATCTGGGGTAACGATACTTTCGCTTACTTGTTTGGAAGCACTTTTGGGAAACATCCATTGTTTAAAAGGATATCGCCAAATAAATCTTGGGAAGGAACTGTTGGAGGTGGGCTGTCAACTTTTGGAGTAGCTTGGTTACTTGGAACCTATACGCATACACTCGATCTTGGCATTTGGTTTATTCTGGCTGCGATTGTGGTTCCATCAGCCATTTATGGCGATTTGGTTGAATCTATGTTAAAACGCAGTCTGAACATTAAAGATAGTGGCACTATCATGCCTGGACATGGAGGAATTCTAGATCGATTTGATGCCGCTAATTTCGCATTGCCTTTTATCGTTTTTTTCCTATATTTGCTTGCATAAATTAAAAGCAAATTAAAATTTATTTTTAATTTGCTTTGCTTTTCAAACAATTGATAATTAGTTAGCTATTTTGATTTTCATCTTATATAGACACGGCCAATGAAACTTCACAAAGAAGGATACGTTACGATTATAGTGGCTTTTGTCATACTCTTGGCACTGACTATGGGTATTCTTTTTGAATTACCTTCTATTCTGTGGTTACAAGCTGTTATTATTATCATTCCTCTTTTTGTTTATTTTCGAATAATTTTCTTTTTTAGAGTTCCATCTCGCTTATATGAAGAAATAGAAGGGGCTGTTTTATCTTCTGCTGACGGAGAAATAGTTGCTATTGAAGAAGTTTTTGAAAACGAATTCTTAAAACAAAAATGCATTCAAGTCTCTGTTTTTATGTCGCCTACAGATATACATATTAACTGGATGCCTGTGACAGGAAAAATAATTTATTTCAAATACCATCCCGGAAAACATTTAATTGCTTGGCACCCAAAATCGTCTACATTAAATGAACGCACAAGTATTGGAATACAGTTAAAAAGCAATACCGATATTCTTGTACGTCAAATTGCAGGTGCCTTAGCACGTAGAATTGTTTGTTATGCTAATATAGGATCGACCTTAAAACAAACCGAAGAAATTGGTTTTATCAAATTTGGTTCTCGCGTTGATATCTTCTTGCCTCTCGGCACTCAAATCGATGTGAAATTAAAAGATTTGGTGGTTGGCGGTCAAACCATTTTAGCACGACTCAATTAAACTCTTTTTTCTTTTTCTTTTGATTGATTTTAAACTACGTTTATTTTAATATCTTTTGGATTCTAAGCCATTTAATTTCCTCCGATAAGGGAAAAATTGTTAATTTTACCCTTTAAATAAGTAAAAAAACTATTCTATGAATAAAACCGTTTTGATATTTTGGCCTAAAGGTGGCAACGTGGAAAATGCTGCTAATATGATTGCTAAAGAATTTGGCGAAATTGACATAGTCTCTGTGGATAAGGTAACTGAAGACACTCTGGTTCAATACAATAAATTTATTGTAGGTACTTCTTCTTTAGGTGCTGAAACTTGGGAAGGCACAAAAAACAAAAGCCCTTGGAACGCTTTCATTACTATCTTAGGAAAACATGATTTTTCAAATAAAAAAGTAGCCTTATTTGGTTTGGGTGATCAGGTATTATGGCCTTCTAATTTTGTTGACGGACTAGGAACTATCTATGCTGCTTTTGTTAATGTGAAAGCTCAGATGGTTGGAAAATGGTCAACCGAAGGTTATGATTTCACCGATTCAAAAGCAGCTGAAGGCAATTCCTTTGTCGGTTTAGCTCTCGATGAAGATCAACAAGCTGAACTTTCTGAAGAAAGAATTCAAGCTTGGGTAAAACAGATTAAGGAAGAATTTTAATTTCTTTTTTCATAAATCAAAGCCTGAGCATATCTAGATACTCAGGCTTTCGTTTTTTTCCATAGCCTCATTTTATTCCAGATTGGAAAGGAAAAAACAGGTATAAAATGATTGAAAGTAAAACCATTTATTGAGCATCCAATGATAAAAAATATTATTTTCGATTTTGGCGGTGTCATCTATGATATTGATCATGAAAAGGCCAAGAATGCGTTTATTCAGCTCGGCATTACTAATTTTGATGAATTATACGGACATGCCATTCAAACGCGTTTATTCGAAGATTTTGAGACAGGAAAAATCTCTCCATTACTTTTTCGCGAAGAACTTAGCAAGCAACTTCCAAATAAAAACACGCCTAAAGAAATTGATGTTGCATGGAATGCTCTTTTAATCGGGTTTAAACCAGAAAGATTTGAACTATTGAAAAAAACAAAACAGCATTACCGTCTTTTTTTGCTGAGCAATACAAATCAAATTCATTACCAACACTATATGGCGGAACTAAAAATACAAAACCTTTCTAAATTGTT
>JAGGUP010000083.1 GCA_021158405.1 Bacteroidales bacterium | reverse complement strand
TCTGTATCGACGAATGCAGCCGGAGAGTTTACACTTGATAACATTGTTTCAGGACTGGTTTTTGTTAAAGTAAATGCTGCTGGTTATCATTCAAAATCTATTATTGTAGATTTGGAAAATACCGAAACAGAAACTGTCGCATTCCGATTAGAAAAAATTGAAGCTGTTCTAGAAGAAAACTTTGACGGAACAGTATTCCCTCCAACAGGATGGACGCAAACAATAACAAATACTGCTAATACCTGGATACAGGATAATCTTACTGAATCATTTAGCGATATTGATGCCACAAATGTTTATTCTGCGCTTTGCCCTTGGGTGGATGAAGATCAGGATGAGTGGCTTAAGTCACCCGCATTTTCTTTGTCAGATGGATTATACAGTTTAGAATTTTATGCGGGATTTGATCCGTATTGGTTGTCATCTGCAACTCTTAAATTGAATATTTCTACTGATGGTGGAACAAATTGGACAAAAATTTGGGAAGCTAATAATGATGGTCAAGAATGGGTGTGGAGATTAATCACCCTCGATTTAAGTAGTTACGCAAATAATGCAAATGTAATGCTTGGATGGCAATATGTTGGAAATAATGGAGATTGGGTTGGAATAGATAATGTAAGTCTAGTTTCAGGAACTACGGGACTTATAGAACAAGAGTTTGAAAAAGAATATTCTCTTGCTCAGAATTATCCAAATCCATTTACGGATCAAACAACTATCTCTTTCCAATTGGATGATCCAAAACATATTAATTTAACAATATACAATAGCATAGGACAGAAGATTGCAGAACCATTTAATGAAAAGTTAAATTCAGGAAAACATCAATATATTTTCGATGCTACTGGGCTTAAGGCTGGCATATATTACTATCGTTTAACAATTGATGGCCAAGGTTCTGCTATTCCAATGATATTGTCAAAATAAGTATCGCTATGATTTAGAAAAAGCAAACACCACTTAAATTCTTTAAAGACTCATGCTTTTTTGTGTGGGTCTTTTTTTATACGGCTGCCATTTAATGCTTTTGCCATAGGTATCCCTTCGGGAGCGTTCATTGCGTTTAATTTAGATGTGTTTTACGATTTTAGAAGACTGATAGAGGAAGCTCGAAAATATTCAATAAATTTGCAGCAGGAAATTCAGTCAAACTTAATTGAATACGTTTTTAAATATTTGATTCTAAAATGAAGGTAACATTTAATAAAGTACAGAAACCCAAGCAATTCTCCTTTAAAACTCGTTTTTATGATGAGAAGAAAGAAGCAGAAGCAAAACGAAAAGCAGAAATAGAAGACAAAATAAAAAATCCTGATCGTATAGATATTCGAAAAGAAATTCAAATGAAATGGAGACGTGATGATCGAATAAGATCAAAATCGAAAAAATACGCTCTTTATTTTTACCTTTTCGCTCTAATTATTATACTTTATTTTATTTTGAAATAATGGCGGATATCATTCAACTATTACCCGACTCAGTTGCGAATCAGATAGCTGCCGGTGAAGTAATTCAGCGACCTGCCTCTGTTGTAAAAGAATTACTCGAAAATGCGCTGGATGCCGGTGCAACTGAAATTAGCCTGATTATTAAAGAAGCCGGAAAAACGCTAGTTCAGGTTGTTGATAATGGTTTTGGCATGTCAGAAACAGATGCACGTCTTTGTTTTGAAAAGCACGCTACATCAAAAATAAAAACTGCCGACGATCTGTTTTCCCTTCATACTATGGGTTTTCGTGGAGAAGCAATGGCTTCGATTGCTGCTATAGCTCATGTAGAATTAAAAACAAAACAGCCTGACAGTGAATTAGGAACAAGCATTTTAATTGAAGGCTCCGAAGTTGTTTCTCAAAATTCTTGTCAGCATCAAACCGGCACTTCCATTTTAGTTAAAAACTTATTCTATAATGTACCGGCTCGTCGTAATTTTTTAAAATCAAATACGGCCGAACTCAGGCATATTATTGATGAATTTCAACGAGTTGCACTTACAAGTCCAGATGTTGCCTATACTTTTTACAATAATGGACAAATCTTGTTCCAGCTAAAGACATCAAATCTAAAACAACGCATTATAAGTGTTTTCGGAGCCAATTATAAAGAGCGATTAGTTCCATTAAAACAGGAATCGGCTCACGTAACTATTTCCGGGTATATTGGCAAACCTGAATTTGCAAAAAAAACACGTGGAGAGCAGTTTTTCTTTGCTAACAACCGCTTTATAAAACATCCTTATTTTCATCATGCAGTCGCTAATACGTTTCAGGAATTAATTCCGGAAAATGCTGTTCCTAGCTATTTTATCTTTATTGATGTGGATCCAAAATCTATCGATGTCAATATTCACCCTACAAAAGTAGAAGTTAACTTTATCGATAAACGATTGATATATGCTGTTTTAGGGTCGTCGATAAAAAAAGCTTTAGCAGAAAACAATTTAACACCTGCTCTAGATTTTGAAACGGAACCTAGTTTGAATTTCGATTTTCCTGCCGATCGACCCATTCATCCGCCTCAAATTAAAATCAATCCGAATTATAACCCTTTTGAAAACAGCTCAAAACCAATGTCTTCTTATCAAAAAGAAAAAGACATCAATTTACCTCATTGGGAGAAAATATATGCTCCACAATTAGAAAATTCTCTAGAAAGTGAGACTCCTGTCCCTTTTGAAAACTCACCTCAAGTAGAAGCTGAAGAAAACAAACAAAATGTTGTACAAAGTGGTTTAAAATACATTATTACTTCCGTAAAATCAGGTTTGATGGTTATAAATCAACAACTTGCTCACGAACGCATTTTGTTTGAGAACTACCTTGAGCAATTCCGATTAGGAAAAAGCACCTCCCAACAATTACTCTTCCCCATTCAACTTCACTTTACAGTAAGCGATAGTGAAATTATTAAACAATTGCTCCCCGATTTAAAAGAAATTGGTTTCGATATAGAGCCTTTCAATCAACAAAATTACGTGGCCAATGGAACACCTCCCGAAGTAAAAGAAAGTCAAATTCAAAATATCCTTGAACAAATCATTGAAAACCATAAAATGCTTAAAGATTTTGATCAGGATCGTAAAATAAACTTTGCAAAAAGTATGGCTCGGCAACTTGCCATTAAGACAGGGCAACGTTTGAAAACAGAAGAAATGACACAATTGATAAATGAACTTTTTTCATGTCAAATCCCTGACAAATCGCCTGGAGGGCAAACTATTATTAAGATTATAGGAACACAAGAACTTGACGAAAAGTTTCACTAAAAAAATATTTGTGCTTGTGGCAAGCATTTTGCTTCACAAGTGATTATTAAAATTTAAATTGAATGAATCAACAATTCAGACCCAATAAATTTGGCATTTTGCCACCTGTAGTTAAGAATTTGCTTATTATTAATGGCCTTTTCTTTTTAGCCGCCATAGGTGTTGGCGCCGCTTTTAAATACGACCTAAACAATTTATTAGGTCTCCATTATATTGGTGCAGAGGACTTCAAGCCCTTTCAATATGTGACTTATATGTTTATGCATAGCACCCAGAATTATTCACATATTCTGTTCAATATGTTTGCACTTTGGATGTTTGGAAATGCACTTGAAAATGTTTGGGGTAGCAAAAAATTTCTCATATATTACCTAGTTACAGGTTTAGGCGCTGGAATAGTATATACTTTTTGGATACATTTTCAACTGGCACCTACACTTCAAGCTATCGATTTCTTCTTGAACAATCCAAGTATACCTTCATTTGTAGAGTTTAGGAATTCTGAATTCTTCCAAATCGGAAGTTACGATATACAAAATAATTTCAATGCTTTTGCTAATGAGTACAATAGGCTAATAGCCAACAATCCAACACAAGCACTCCAGGAAAGCATTCGTTTTATGGAGCAATATCGCATCGACTTTTTAAATGCACATACTGTAGTTGGAGCTAGTGGAGCCGTTTTTGGCATTTTGCTTGCTTTTGGAATGATGTTCCCTAATTCTGTAATCTATCTTTATTTTGCTATTCCAATTAAGGCCAAGTGGTTTGTAATTCTTTACGGAGCTTTTGAACTGTATTCTGGAATATCAAACAACCCAAACGATAATGTGGCTCATTTTGCACATCTGGGAGGAATGGTTTTCGGCTTTTTACTGATTACTTATTGGAAAAAGAAAGGGAGGTTATACTAATGTACAGTGCATCAAACCCTTACCAGAAACAGCCCAAAGAATATTGGGCTGATATCAAGCGTTTTTTTATGCAAAAGTCTGCTTTATCCAACCTTATCTTGGTGAATATTTTGATCTTTTTATTCATCAATCTGGTAAATTTAATTCTTTTTCTATTTTCGTTGGATCAATCCTTTGTTCAGACAAATGGTGTTTCACGCTTGGTTTATTGGCTTTCGCTGCCTGCAGACTTGAGTGCTTTGCTTATCAAACCTTGGACTTTAATAACGTATATGTTCGTTCAGGAAGGACTACTCCATTTACTTTTTAATATGATGGTTTTGTATATTGGAGGGCAAATTTTCATTAATTATTTAAGTTCAAAAATGCTTGTCACCACTTATTTTCTAGGCGGTTTAAGTGGAGCTCTTTTATATATCCTTTCCTTCAATCTTTTCCCTGCTTTTAATTTAAATGTTGGAAATGCAATCTTATTAGGATCATCGGCATCCGTTCTGGCCATTTTTGCAGCGAGTGCTACACAAGCTCCAAACCTTAAACTACAATTGTTTTTATTTGGAAGAGTTCCGTTAAAATATATCGCTCTAATCATAATTGTATTGGATGTTTTAAATATACAAAATGGAAATGCAGGTGGACATATAGGCCATTTAGGAGGAGTACTTTATGGCTTTTTATTTGTTTATTATTTGAAAAAAGGGAGGAATATTGGCTCTTTCTTTGATAAATTAAATTTCCCTTCAGTTTTTAATTGGTTCAAGAAACCCAAGCAAAGATTCAAAAATGTGTATAATAATCCAAAACCAACAGATGATGCTGATTATTTACGCAAAAAAGCTGAGGAACAAGCTTCCATTGACGAAATTTTAGAAAAAATTAAGAAGTCGGGTTATGAAAGTCTTTCTGCAAAAGAAAAAGCACAGCTTTTTGATGCTAGCAATAAAAAATAAACGACCTCTCCTATTTTGAACACTTTCCATATTATGGACAGATTTTCATTCTTTTTCATCCTTTTTTAATTAATTAAACTTGGTGGAGGATTACTACCGAACCTATCTTTGTAAAAGAAAATCGAGAACAGGCTTTCGACAATTAAAAGAATTTAAAAAACCAATTTAGTGTTGAACTTTCTCATAGGTTTAGAATAAATAGATAGCGTTTATAGGAGCTGGCGTGCATGGTCGCCAACTCCTCTTTTTTTATGCCTTATTCCGACATTTTTATTAGATTTGTGTAATGGCAAAAACAAAACACAAATATCGTTTCCGTCTTTTCCTGTGGATTAACCAGCTTTTTGTTTCTCTGCTACTCTTGACTTATTTATCGCCTTATATCCCACCACAAATCTTCTGGCCTTTTTCCATTTTAGGTTTAACATATCCCTTTTTGTTATTAATAAATATTGTTTTCATCATTTTATGGGTGCTCCTAACTAATAAAAACTTTCTTTATTCCTTATTGGCCATTCTCATTGGACTGAGTACTTTAAATAAACATTTCCGGCTTAAAGATCCTGAAATTAAAACTGTTGAACAAGGAATAAAGATAGTATCATTCAATGTGAAAAACCTTTCCAACAACAACATTAAATACGCCGATATAAATATCCGTTCTTCTATTCTAAATTATCTTGAAGATCAAAACGCACAGATTATTTGCTTGCAAGAGTTCCAAACCTATCCTTCTAAAGGAATAAATACAGTCGAAGAATTTCAAGATCGGCTTGGTATGCCCTATTATGCTAAAACCCGGTATGTACCTAAAAGCAAATTTAAATTTGTCGATTTAATGTTGTTATATTCCAAATATCCAATTATCAGTCAGCGAGAGTTACGCTATATGGATAAAAGTTATGCTTTAATTGCGGATATTGTTTACAATCATGATACCATTCGCTTGTTTAATATCCATTTAGAATCCAATCACTTTGGTAAAAACGAGTATGAAATTTTTAATTTATCCGATGAAACACAAAATGAAGAAAGGGGTGACCAAGTTTTGTCTCTTGTCGATAAACTTGCGCGATATTCAAAAATCCGAAACATTCAAGTGGATCACATTAGGGAAGTTATAAAAAACACTTCCTATCCTATTCTGATTTGTGGCGATTTTAATGATACACCAGCAACTTATTCCTATCAAAAGCTAGCTAAAGGACTTAAAGATACTTTCATTGAAAAAGGGAAAGGATATGGCAATACCTATAATGGAAAATTGCCCGCCTTACGCATAGATTATATCCTAAGCGACACGCTTTTTCAAATTCATCAATTTGAAATAGGAAAAATTAATTTGTCGGATCATTACCCTGTAATAGGTACACTTAGTTTACCTAAAGAGAAGTAAGGATTCCTCCCGATTTCTTTCTTATTTTTGCAAAAAAGCATTCTGAATAATGGATTTCAAACTAACTTCTACTTATAAACCAACGGGTGACCAACCTCAGGCTATTCAGCAATTGATTGAAGGGCTTCAACGTGGTGATGAGTCACAAGTTTTATTAGGAGTTACAGGATCTGGCAAGACATTTACCATTGCAAATGTTATTCAACAACTCAACCAACCAGTTTTGGTGCTTTCGCATAACAAAACTCTTGCAGCTCAACTTTATAGTGAATTTACGCAGTTTTTTCCTGATAATGCGGTAGAATATTTTGTTTCCTATTACGATTACTATCAACCAGAGGCTTATCTTCCAAGCTCTAACACATACATTGAAAAGGATTTGAGCATAAACGATGAAATTGAAAAGCTTCGTTTGAGTGCTTCTTCTGCACTTCTTTCGGGACGTAGAGATGTTATTGTTGTCTCATCGGTTTCTTGCATCTATGGCATTGGAAATCCTGAAGATTTTACGGAAAATGTTATTTTACTAAAGACAGGAGATAAAATTGAACGAAATAAATTACTTCTGCGCTTGGTTGATAGTTTGTATTCGCGAACTGAAGCTCAATTTTCCAGAGGAACTTTCCGTGTAAAAGGCGATACTTTAGATGTTTATCCAGCTTACGCCGATACTGCTTTTAGAATAGGATTCTGGGGAAATGAAATCGAATCGTTGGAGCAGATGGATCCTGAAAATGGCAAGACCATAAACCAAATGGATCAGATTACTATTTATCCTGCCAATATTTTTGTCACCACGAAAGACAAAATGAAATCAGCGATTATAGAGATACAAGACGATTTATTTAAGCAAGTCGATTATTTTAAAGAAGCGCAAGATCCCTTGTCTGCAAAACGATTGGAAGATCGGGTTACCTACGATATTGAGATGCTCAAAGAACTGGGTTATTGCTCAGGCATCGAAAATTATTCGCGTTATTTTGATGGGAGAAAAGCGGGAAGCAGACCCTTTTGCCTGCTTGATTATTTTCCGGAAGATTACCTAACCATAATTGATGAATCGCATGTGACTATTCCTCAGGTTAGAGCCATGTATGGAGGCGATCGATCGCGCAAACAAAATCTGGTAGAATATGGATTTCGTTTGCCTTCGGCCTTAGACAATCGGCCTTTGAAATTTGAAGAATTCGAAGCCATAAGTACTCAAACTATTTATGTAAGTGCCACTCCTGCAGACTACGAACTTCAAAGAAGCGAAGGCGTTGTTGTTGAACAACTTATTCGACCAACAGGCCTTTTAGATCCTCCGATAGAAATACGTCCAAGCCAAAATCAAATTGATGATTTGCTTGATGAAGTTCAAAAAAGAATCGCCTTAAAAGAGCGAGTTTTAGTCACTACACTCACCAAACGAATGGCCGAAGAGCTGAGTAAATATCTTCTCAATCTAAAAATTAAAACGGCTTATATTCATTCCGATGTAGATACACTTGATCGTGTTGAGATTATGCAAAATTTACGACAAGGAATTGTGGATGTTCTTGTTGGAGTTAATCTTTTGCGAGAAGGTTTGGATTTACCGGAAGTTTCTTTAGTTGCAATTTTAGATGCTGACAAAGAAGGATTTCTACGTTCTGAGCGATCCTTAACTCAAACAGCCGGTAGAGCCGCGCGTAACCTCAACTCTTTGGTTATTATGTATGCCGATAAAGTAACTGCATCGATGCAAAAAACCATTGATGAAACCACAAGGAAACGCGAAATTCAACTGCTCTACAACGAAAAGCATCATATTACCCCAAGTGCCATAATTAAACCCATGGGGAGTGCTTTAGATGGAAGCATAGAAAAAATGGCTTATATTGAACCCGACGCCAGTACAATGGCCGCCGATCCTGCACTTGCTTATCTAGCCAAACCCAAGCTGGAAAAAGCCATTCGAAAGATCAGAAAAGATATGGAATCAGCCGTGAAAGAGCTTGATTTTATTCAGGCTGCAAGGCTGCGTGACGAATTACAACTTCATCAAAAACAACTCGAACAATTAAAGTAATCTTCACATTATCCTGTTAATTTGTTTAACAAATTCATTTGTGATACTTCGTTAATTAATATATATTTGTGGATTGAGGGGAGGAGAATTATGAAAAAAATGATTTTTGCAATAGATGACGAACAAAGTATCCGCTTTATCATAGAAAACACTTTCAAAAAAGAATTTGAAATCAGTACTTTTATTAATGGCGAATTAGCACTTGCATCTATGCAAACAGGCGCTATACCTGATTTAATTATTTGCGATATTGAGATGCCCGTTATGAATGGCTTTGAATTTATTAAGCAAATACGTGCAAGTGGCTTTTTCGATGATATTCCTTTACTGATGCTTTCAGGAAAAGAGAGCAGCGAAGATCGAATTAAATGCTTTGAAACAGGAGCTGACGACTATATTATCAAACCTTTTAATCCAAAAGAATTACTTTCCCGGGTTAAAAGAAGATTGAAGTCTATCGATATATATACTATGCGTAAAGGATTTTAATCATCTCCAAAACTAGCAATTATGAATGATACGGAGATTGTAAAAATATTATACATCGGGAAAAACCAAGAAACTCTTGACCAGTTAAGCAATGCTGAAAATATTGGATTTATCAGTAAAGATAATGGCTTAGAAGCCGTTCATTGGATTAATGATCATATTGACGAATACGACAAACTGGATGCGGTATTGTGTGCTCTCAATGTTAAAGGGATGAATGCTTTTGCATTATACAGTCATATGAAACTTCGGAATCTCTTAAATAGGATTCCTTTTATTGTAATTGCGCAGCGCTTTGAATTTGCCTCTCGAGAATTGGCACGTTATCATAATGTGGACGATTATTATGCCCTCCCTTTAGATATTGAAAAACTTAAAACAAGGATACGATTTATTAAAAAATACAAGACGCATTATACACAAAGCGATCTAAAAAAAACTTTCGAGGATTTTAAAAATCAACCTTATAAAACGCCTCTTTTAAAACGCAGCTTCGATATTGTAATGACTAGTTTTGCTATTCTGGTCTTATCGCCTGTTTTTATTCTTACCGCACTAGCTATTCGCATCGAGTCTAAAGGGAAAGTATTTTATTCTTCAAAAAGAGTGGGTGCTAATTTTCATGAATTTGATTTCTATAAATTTCGATCCATGTACCCGGATGCCGATAAACGCTTAAAAGAAGTTAAACATTTAAATCAATATCAAAGAGAAGTTATAGGTGATGAATGTCCACGTTGCAAAAATCTTCCCGAAGGCACCTATTGTTCTGCAATTCTTGAACAAGACGATAAAACGAAGATTTGTGAGTATTTTTACTTTAAAAAGAAAAATGCAATAGCCGCTTTTCTTAAGATTGAAAATGATCCTCGGATTACTAAAGTTGGAAAGTTTATCCGAAATAAAAGCATTGATGAACTACCACAACTTTTTAACATACTAAAAGGAGATATGTCGATCGTTGGAAACAGACCTTTACCCGTTGGTGAAGCAAATGCGATTACTAAATCTCGTTGGTCTCGTCGATTTAAAGCTGCTGCCGGTTTAACAGGTTTATGGCAAGTTGAACTTAGGGGAAAAGATGGGGAAATGTCGGAAGAGGAACGTTTTGATCTGGATAATAAATACGCTAAAATCAATTCCTTCTGGGGAGATATCGTTCTTATTTTACGCACTTTTAAAATAATCATCCAGAAAGGTAGCGTTTAATTTGAATTTTATTTGTCTAAATTTGTTGAAATTATAATTTATGCCAAAATCGACCAAGAAACTATTTATCACTTTCAGCAAAGCGCTTTCTTTCATTTTGCTATTACTCCTTCTATTGCCTGTAAAACTAATTTCTCAGGAAATAAAAGTGTCAAACCAAAGTGTATTCAACCCAATAACAGACGACATCACTAAAAAAATACCTCCTTTGGAGGTACTAATAGATTCAGCACTTGCTAATTCGCACCGATTAAAGTATTGGGATACAGAAATTAAAATTACAGAATACGAATTAAAATCGGTTAAACGCGAATGGACAAATGATATTTTCTTTACGGGAGAAGGAAAAGAAGGCACTTGGACCAGTTTGGTTTATGTGCAAGACCAATACGGAAACGAAGTAGGAACGCTAGGAACAACTGATCAAGGAAGATATATAGTGGGGATAGGTATGCGAATTCCAATATTGGACATCTGGGATAGAGGAAATAAAATCAAGCTCAATAAAATGCGTATCGAAAGAAACATAGAAAAAATGCTTGAAGATAAGCAAGCCATCAGAGCCAATGTGATCAATTTATTCAACGAATTATTGATTCAACAAAATATGTTGAAACTTGATATTGACAATATAGAATTTTCTGAACTCACTGCTGAAATGGCTGACAAAGAATTTCAAAATGGAAAAATATCCCTCAGCGATTTATCACGCATACGTGATAATTTAAATAGAGCAAGATACCGTTATGTTGATAGCCAAACGGGATTTACTAAAGCGTATGTTATGCTACAAGAATTAACAGGCATAAAATTTAATGAACTAAATAATTGGGAATAATGGATATTATTCAATTTATAAGGCTTATTCGCAAAAATCTTCTACTGCTGATTATTGTTCCTATTATTTTAGCTGGTCTTGTATATTATGGCACACAATTTCAGACAAAATATTACGTTTCAACAGCTACAATTTATACTGGATTAGGTACTGGTTTAACACTGGAATCACAAGCAAATTCACGAGTAGATTATACAGGTTCCAAAATGGAGTTCGATAACATTATTAATCTTTTTAAAGCTCGTAAAACACAAGAGGACGTAACTTTGAGTTTGTTTATTCAAGGCCTAAGTCTTAAAACATGGAATCCTCAATACATTTCACGTGAATCATATAATGAATTACAAGAACTCGTTCCACAATATATTAGAGACATGGTTGTTGTACCAGAAACAGCCAATAATAGCTATCAACATTCACAGATACCCCTCATTTTAAACGACACTATCGGCTTAAAAAACAAACAACTTTTTAAAAAAAATAAAACTTATATAGTTAAATCAGACGAGTCATTATTTTCAATTTCTTCAAAGCTTGGTGTTTCAGCAAGTGAACTTATGAATAGGAACATGCTCACGAGCACAAATTTAAATCCTGGAGCAACACTCGTATATTCGGAGGAAGAAATGCTTGTTTTTAAAAACGAAGAACTAGTATTCGATACGATTCCGCTCTACATCCCCAATCCGAATTATTATTTAAAAGCCGATATTGATAGCATTAGTTTTGCTCAAACTTTAAATAAATTCAAAAAGTACTATGCAGATAACGACACAAACTGGTTGTATGGACTACTGAATTACGATCATAAGTACTACAGCATGAATGCGATAGACGAGATAAAAGCAAGGCGTGTGCAAGGAAGTGATCTAGTCGAAATTTCTTATAAAACTTCTGACCCGGGAATTTGTAAACAAACATTGAATTTTAGTATCGAGGCGTTTAAGAAAACCTATAGAAAACTAAAGGAAAATCAAAGTGATAATGTGGTTGCTTATTTTGAAGCAAGAGTGGCTGAGACCAGCATAAATCTTCAGGCTGCAGAAAATAGACTGTTAAAATTTAATCAGGATAATAACATTATTAATTACTATGAGCAAACAAACCATATTTCTCAACAAAAGCAAATTCTAGAAAATCGTTATTACGAAGAGTTAATGATATTTACAGGGGCTGATTCGGTGATGAAAAAATTGGACAAGGAACTTGCCAATCAAAAAGGAATCGCCAAATTAAATACGGATATGCTGGGCTATCGAAATCAAATTTCAGACCTCACTTATAAAATTGCCGTAAATGAGCTAAATGATTCGCCCGATCCAAAAACGATTAAAGCAATTGAAGCATTAAAAATAGAACAAAACAATTTAAGAAATAAAATCAACCAAAACATTGATAGCGTTTTTGGGTTGCAATTTTCTACGCAAGGGGTTAACACAAACATAATGTTAAGTCAGTGGTTAAATAATTTAATTCTATACGAAGAAACCAAAGCAAAAATTGCCGCTTTAAGTGAAAGGCGAACTGAGTTCCAACGTACTTATGAACAATTCGCCACACTTGGAGCTAAATTATCTCGCATAGAAAGAGAGATAAATATCTATGAACAACAATATCTTTCCGTTTTAAACAGCCTTAATCTAGCCAAGTTAAAACAGCAAAACCTCGAACTAAAATCCAACATAAAAACGGTTGACTCTCCTTATTTTCCTCTCGAAGTCGAATCAACAAAAAGGAAAATCTTTGTTGCTGCAGCAGGTATTGCCGGCCTTATGATTGTTCTTTTTGTTATTCTAGTTTTAGAATATTTCGATAATACGATAAAAACGCCTGCACGCGTAGAAAAACTTTGTGGTTTAGATTTACTTTCTGCCTACCCAAAGTTGACGAAAAAAACGAATGGAATAAATTACGATTTTCTTACGAATCGTTTGATAGAACAAGCGATACAGAAAATGCAATCTTTGTTAGAAACGGAAGGGTTACATAAGAAAAAACCTATTCATATTTTAATTTTTAGTACACAAATGACCGAAGGAAAGTCGATAATACAAGATGCTTTAAGCAGAAAACTACAGGAGTTTGGCTATTCCACATTATCGGCAAATTATTTAATTTCAGATTATAGTCCAAAATATACATTCACATCAAAAGAGAAACCAATCACCTATTCTCTAGAACCCAATAGTTTAAATAAAAAGAACATTCAGGAAATCTTGGGAATAGAGCATAATACTTCAAATTATGATTTTATATTAATTGAAATTCCGTCTGTTACACAGCATGTCTTCCCTCCAAACTTAGTAAAAGATGCAGATTTTGGTATAATGGTTGTTCGAGCCAATCGCTCTTGGACAAAAGCAGACGAAAACAGCCTGACCAGTATTAAGCAATTCTTGAAGTTCGAACCACTTATTCTTCTCAATGGAGGACAAATTGAATCGATTGAAGCACTTCTGGGAGAATTACCTAAAAAACGAAGTAAAATTAGACGAGTTTTAAAGAAAATAGTTCAACTACAATTTTTCGAAAAACATACTTTAAGTAAATGATCAAACGTATCATTCATATTGCCAAAGAAAAAAACGTCCAATCCTTAGCAGGAAATATGCTTACTGCCGGATTTGGGGTTTTAAATTTTATTATACTTACACGCAGTTACGATAAAGAAACTTTTGGTGAATGGATACTGTACCTGACGGGTGCAACTTTTATCGAAATGTTCCGCTTTGGCATTACGCGCACGGGTTTAATTCGTTTTTTAAGCGGGGCCGATAAAGATGAACAAAAGAGACTCATTGGATCCAATTGGCAAATCGGACTTGTTGCCAGTGTAATAATTGCTGTACTTTTGTGGCTAATTTTATTCTTATTTCCTGATCAAGTAAAACAATCAGGATTTTACCTTTTCTTTAAATGGTATCCTATTTTGGCTTTTCTTAACTTACCCTTCAATAATGCACTTACAATACAGCAAGCCAAGCAATATTTCGGACAGATATTCATTGTTAAAGCTTTAAATTCCGGCTTATTTTTTGCTGGATTAGCAATCAATTTATTCTGGTTAAAAATGGACTTGATCTATGTTATCTGGTTTCATTTGGGGATTTCAGCTTTCATTTCATTTATTACAATTTTAGCAGGATGGGACGGTTTGCGTTATCTTCCAAAAGCAGACAAATCAACCAGCCGAACGATATTAAATTTTGGAAAATACACTACTTTAACGCTTATAGGCACCAATCTGCTGCGTAGTGCAGATACTTTTATTATTGCATTAAGTCCACTGGGAACTGCTGCTGTTGCACTCTACAGCATTCCAATGAGATTAACAGAAATGTTACAGATTCCTCTGCGTAGTTTTGTAGCAACTGCTTTCCCAAAAATGTCGAAAGCCAGTATCGAAAACAATCTAAAAATGGTACGCTATTATTTTTACAGCTATGCTGGATCAATTACGATCTTGTTTATTCCTATAGCCGTTTTTGGTTTTATCTTCTCCGATTTCTTTGTCTTGATTCTTGGAGGCGAACAATACATTGGAATCGATCCGATTACAGGCGCCAGCACATCCAATATCTTTAAGGTTTTTGCACTCTATGGCATCTTGTTGCCAATAGACCGTTTAACCGGCGTTGGACTCGACAGTATCAATAAACCTAAAAAGAATTTCTTTAAAATTATTTATATGGTTCTAGCCAATATAATTGGCGATTTAATTGCCGTTTTCGTTTTCAAATCAATACTGGCGGTTGCTGTAGTTACCGTTATTTTTACCTTATTGGGAGCCTTAATTGGTTACAGATATTTAACGAAAGAAATACAATTAAATCCACGCCTCATTTGGATAGAAGGATGGAAGGTTTATTCAAATAAAATAAAAGAATTTGTGGGGTAGCTATGCAAAGATTTTTAAATAGAGGGAAGCTGATAAAAGCAAAGCATTCACTCTTGATCTTATTTTTTCTTCCGGGTATCTTTATTTCAAAAGCCCAAAGCCAGATTCATTGTGATTATGAAATTGGTTCAGAAATCGCCACAGTTGACAAGCTGACTTTTCAACCAGGAGATACACTTTGTCTAATGGCTGGCCAACGTGGACCCCTTTATTTGAAAAACATAATTGGAACTAACGAATCCCCAATCGTAATAATTAACTCTGGAGGAAAAGCAATTATCGACTCTGATTTAACTTATGGATTAAAATTTGTCGGATGTAAGAACATTGTACTCAGCGGAAATGGAGATCCAAATACGCCTTACGGAATCTTTGTAAGGGAAGTTACAAATGGTTATGGCTTAGGATTGGAAAGTAAATCAACCAACTTTGAAATTGATCATTTGGAAATAAGCAATACAAAAATTTCTGGTATTATTGCTAAAACAGATCCCGACTGTACCTATACCGCTGTACGTGATAGTTTTACAATGTATAATATTAAAATACACGATAATTACATTCATAACATAGGCATGGAAGGCATGTATATTGGCAGCTCCTTTTTCCTTGGGTATTATATCAGCGATTGCGATACTATTCTATTGCCTCATATTATTGATGGAGTAGAAATCTATAATAATCGTGTAGAATATACCGGATGGGATGGAATTCAGGTTGGAAGCGCTCTATACAATTGTGCTATCCACGACAATCAGATTTATAAAGATTCTCAATCCGAAGAAACTTATCAAATGTCTGGTATCATTATTAATACAGGGAGTAGCTGTAATGTGTATAATAATAAAATTATTGATGGAAAAGGAACCGGAATTTTCAATCAGGGAACCGGTAATCAGAAATTCTACAATAATTTAATAGTAAATGCCGGACGGGATTACGATTTTTACGATCAAGAAACAAAACAACAATTCGGAATATTATCAAAATTTAGCTATAACCTGTACTCGGAATCCTCCTTTTACTTTTATAATAATACGATAATCAATCCCAAAAGTGATGGTATACGTATTATGGATTCACACGCCAAAACAAACCGTTTTATTAATAATCTTATTATCAATCCCGGCGCTTTCGAATATTACGAGGATTTAGGTTCTACCAGCTTCCAGCCAAGTGATGCCTATATTCATAATTATCTGGATGCTAATAATTTCTATTCTATAAATAATATTTTAGAACGCTCTTCAGTTGAACAATTTTTTTCAGACACACTACTCCAAGATTATCATCTTACTAGTCAATCTCCTGCCGTTAATTGGGGATATGATTTGAGCAATGCCGGCATTACATTCGATCTCGATAACAACAGTCGTCCTTTTGACGATCATTTCGATATTGGAGCTTACGAATTGCAAATCACTCCTATATCATCTATTTCAAACGATGATAATCAATTGGAAATATACCCTAATCCTATAGTTGATTTATTACAATTGAACCTGCATCTGCAGAAAGCTCAAACCTTAAATATTAAACTTATCAACATGGAAGGGAAAGAAGTTTTTTTTTTAAATGATATTTCTTTTTTCAAAGGTGATAATAAAAAGCATCTCTCTATTCAAGATCTGTCAAAAGGAGAATATATTTTAATTTTATATAACAATTCAGATCATATAACTCAAAAGATTCAAAAAATCTAAACTATGATAACCTGGCCTATTTTTGTCGCCTTATTCTTAGCTATTATTGCTGTATTTATATCTGTAAAAATAGATGATACACGGAATGCTAGAGAAAAGCAAAAACTAGAAAAGGATGAGCCAGAAGAAGAAAAGGAATATCCTAAAATTAACACTATAAAAAGAAATAAAATCAGGCTTAAAAAAAATAAAGTCTACTAAAATCAATATGAAAAATCCATTCGAACAAAATACAGGAGCACTTAAATTGCAACATCCCATTGCAATTCTCTTAATTATTTTGGCATCACTTCTTATGGGTAAATTAATGGCAATAGTTGGAATACCACTTATTGCAATTCTTATAGTGCTTCCTCTAATAATTATCTTTGTTAATCGGGTCTTTCTTATTCCCAAAATTGCCCTTTTTGCAATCCAATTGGCAGGTTATTTTATAAATGGATTGCCACGCTATACAGGCCCTGTTGTTCCTTATGGTTTAGCTGCAGATGGTTTGTTTATTTTAGCTCTCATTGCATTAATTTTCAAATATTTTTATGAGGGAGTCGATTGGAAACCAATGTTGAAAGATATTAGTCTGCTTGCTGCAATCTGGATGGCTTGGGTATTTATGGAAATATTTAATCCTGAAGCCGTTAGTTTCGAGGCTTGGTTTGCTACGATGAGAGGTATTGCCCTTTATTTCTTTCTGGGAATTCCACTTATTTTGCTCTTGATGCGAAACCCCAAAGACCTTGAAATATTTTTCTATATTTGGGGTTCTATGACCATATTGGTCACACTTAAAGGAGCTGTTCAGCTTCTGATTGGCTTAGATTTTGCTGAACAAAAATGGATGGATGCTGGTGCTTATGAAACTCATTTGCTTTTTGGTAAATTGCGTGTATTCTCTTTTCTAAGTGATGCAGGTCAATTTGGTGCTTCCCAAGGACATGCACTTGTTATGGGAGGGATTATAGCTTATGAAACCAAATCCTTCAAAAAGAAACTTTTCTTTGGAACGGTTGCCGTACTAGGATTGTACGGGATGTTAATTTCTGGTACACGAGGAGCAATTGCAATTCCCGCACTCGGCTTTTTCAGCTACTTAATTTTAACTAAGAATGTTCGCCTGATATCGGTAGGACTAGTTGGCGGAATTGCGCTATATGTCTTTTTTGCTTTTACAACAATCTTACAATCAAACTATCAGGTGGCACGTTTCCGAACGGCCTTTCACCCGGAACAAAATGCTAGTTTTCAGGTAAGATTAGAAAATCAACGAACCTTGAAAGCTTATCTGGCTTCACGACCAATAGGTGGCGGTATTGGCCATGCCGGAGTTAGAGCTCAAAAATATGTTCCCAATGGATTTCTGGCAAATATAGCCACAGATAGTTGGTATGTTTTAATTTGGGCTGAAAATGGGGCTATTGGTCTTTTATTGCATTTTTTCATTCTCTTTTACATTGTAATTAAAAGCGGTTTTGTGATAATGTTTAGAATAACAGACCATGAACTTAAAATCAGAATGATGGCTATTCTAAGTGGAATTATGGGAATATTGCTAGCCAATTATGGCAATGCGGTTATGGGTCAGTTTCCAACTTCAATAAATGTATATTACGGAATGGGATTTTTGTTTTTATCTACTTATTTCGATAAAATTATTCGTAAGAAAAGAGAAAAAGGAGAAGACCCATTTGACCTTTTCAGTGGCTTATTGAAAAAATAACTGTTCGCCAGCGTACATTTTCTTTCTTTTTTCGTACAGTAAAATCCCATTAAATAAAACACCGCTTTACCCTAACACAATCGTTTTCAATCTTTCATAAATGGTGGCATAAATATTGATTCACGTGAGCCAATGAATAAATTTATAAAACCATTTTCACTCCTTCTACTCGGTATACTTATTCTTACTGGAAATTTATTTTCTCAAGAAAAAAGAAAATACAGCACAAGCCGTATTGTAGGTGAATCACCAAAAATTGATGGCCTGTTGGATGATACCGCTTGGAATCAAGTAAGCTGGGAAAATAATTTTACACAATACCAACCCTTCAATGGGGGAAAGGCTTCTCAACAAACAGCCTTTAAAATTTTGTACGACAATAATTTTTTATACGTTGCTGTTCGTTCCTACGACAGTGCTCCGGGCGATATCGTTAAACGTATGTCGCGCCGCGATGGATTTCAAGGCGATTGGGTAGAAGTAGCTTTTGATAGTTATCACGATTTCAATACAGGTTATTCTTTTACAGCTTCTGTTGCCGGAGTAAAAAGCGATGAATTATATACCAATGATGGAGTTGGGCATGATCGCACATGGGATCCAATTTGGTATCTAAAAACTAGCATTGACACTGAAGGCTGGGTAGCAGAAATCAAAATCCCCTTTAGCCAATTACGTTTCAGCAAAGAAAGTAATCAGGTTTGGGGATTGCAAGTAAAACGATTTATTTACAGAAAAGAAGAACGAAGCCTTTGGCAACATATTCCCAACGAACAAGCCGGCTATGTAAGTCGATGGGGAGAATTACACGGATTAAAAGATATTAAACCAAAAAAACAATTCGACATAACACCTTATTTACTTGGTTCTTACGAATCATTTGAACCTGAAGAAGGAAATCCTTTTACGAATGGCAAACAAAAAAATGGCCGAATGGGTATGGATGCCAAAATCGGCCTGACCAATAACCTCACCTTAGACCTCACCATTAACCCCGACTTTGGACAGGTCGAAGCAGACCCGTCCGAAGTCAATCTTACCGCCTTTGAAACCTACTTACGAGAAAAACGTACTTTTTTTATTGAGGGGCGTAATACCTATAGCTTCCCTTTACGACTAAGTGATGGAAATAACGCTACCGACAACCTCTTTTATTCTCGACGAATTGGAAAAAGACCTTCTTATACTCCGGATGATTATTATTTTATTGATTCCCCTACGAATACATCCATTCTGGGAGCCGCAAAAATAACCGGGAAAACCAAAAACGGACTTTCAATCGGTATATTAGAGAGTGTTACAAATGTGGAGCATGCTCGTATTGCTGATGAGAATGGTCGTATTGAAGAATATGCAGTCGAACCTTTAACTAATTATTTTGTTAGTCGAGTAGAACAAGAATTTAACGAAGGGAACACTAAAGTTGGTGGTATGTTTACAGCTACCAACCGAAAAATTGATGATGCTTATTTAGATATTCTACCTACAGCAGCTTATTCTGGCGGTGTAAATTTTGACCATGCTTGGAATAACAGAAAATACAATATTTCCATAAATCTAATGGGAAGCTCCGTTCAAGGAAGTACGGAGGCTGTTTCTGAACTTCAAATGGCTTCCTCTCGTTATTTTCAACGTCCTGATGCAGTTCACTTAAATTACGACCCAAACTTAACAAAATTAAATGGTCAGGCAGGCAGTGCCTATATTGGGAAATCTTCTAATGGCGGATGGAGTTATATGGCTTGGTTTAGTTGGCAATCGCCCGGATTTGAATTGAACGATATTGGATATTTACGTTATGCTGATGACATGACCCAAATGTTATGGGGCGAATACAAGTTTCCAAAACCTTTTAGTATTTTCCGAAGATTTAGTATTGAAGGATCGCAAGCAAGCTCCTTCGATTATAGTGGAAAATATTTGGCTATGAGTGGAAACATTAGTGTTCGTGGGCAATTTACTAATTTTTGGAATTTTTCGTTTGGAAGTAGTTATAGTACAAATAGTTTGGAAAAAACGTTATTAAGAGGAGGTCCATTATTTTTAAGCCCTAAAAGTTTATTTGTTCATGCCCATATCAGCACGGACCGAAGAAATAATTTGAGTTTAAATGCTAATATATACTATATATCGGGCAGAGAAAATTCCAAGCTGAAGAAAAATTATTCTTTGGGTTTAACATATCAGCCAATGGATAATATACGCATTAACCTAAGCACTTCTTTAAATTTCAATAACAATCAATTACAATATATCGATGTATTAATTATCGAAGATCAGGATAAATATTTCTTAGCCGAAATTGACCAAAAAACGTTTGTAACAAAATTGCGTATTGATTATAGCCTCACACCAGATTTTAGTATACAATTTTACGGACAGCCTTATATTTCCTCTGGACAGTATAGTAATTTTAAATACGTTACAAACCCTATTGCTGCATCATATACCGATCGATTTAAGATTTTTCAACCCAATGAAAATTTTGGTATAGACCTAAACAAAGATGGGCAAATAGATGGTTATCTGGGGAATCCAGACTTCAAATTTTTACAGTTCCAATCCAATTTAGTTGCCCGTTGGGAATACAGTCCGGGATCAATTTTATATTTGGTTTGGTCTCAAAACAAAACCGATTATCCTGAAATATATGCATTTGATATTAATACAGATTTAGAGGATATATCCTCCATATTTCCACACAATGTTTTCTTAATGAAATTATCCTGCCGATTACCAATATAATACGCCTCAAAAACAAACTTTAATCAAACCAAGGAGTCCGAAATCTTAATCATTTCGGACTTTCTATTTTTATTAACACTCATTTCCTTCAAGATTCTTATTTTTGCAAAAAAACTAACTATGTATTCCAAAGAAGAAGCGCAAATTATTCGTAAAAGATTTTGGGCCGACTTTGACACATACAGTAAAAAAAGAAGACGAAGAATAGGAAAACGCTCTAGTTGGATGCTTCATAATACAGGAATTAAAGGTTTTAGCTTAAAGTTTGACACCAATAACAATGCGATTCAAGTTGGTTTTGATATTGCCTCAAAAGGCCTTCAAAGACAATTAAAATATTACGATAAAATGCAGAGTTTAAAAGCGCTGCTTGATGAAGAATTTAATCATCAACTTATTTGGAACGACCATTTTCTCACTGAAAGTGGAAAAGAAGTCTTCCGAATTTATATTGAAAAGCCGGGATTAAGCTTGTTTAAAGAAAGCGATTGGAAGCTAATTTTTGAATTCTTTTTTAATCAAATGAATAGGTTAGAAGACTGGTTTTTAGAATACAAAGATATTATCAAAATGAATGAAGAAGAAATATTTAATAACGAATAAAAACACCTTTCATGAATAGTCTGGAACAATTAAAAAAACACACAAAAGTCGTTGCCGATACCGGCGATTTTGAATCTATTAAGCAATTTTTGCCCTTAGATTCCACTACAAATCCTTCCTTAATTTATGCTGTTGCTCAAGATCCAAAATACGATTATTTAATAGGCGATGCCATTGCGTATGCACAAGCTCGTTCTAAGGATAAAACAGAGCAACTGAGCTATTGTATGGATCGATTGGCTGTAAATTTTGGATTAGAAATCTTAAAGGTGGTGCCCGGACGTGTATCTACCGAAGTGGATGCTCGCTTATCGTTCGACACAAAAGCAACGATCGAAAAAGCGCGTTTTCTAATTCGACTCTATGAATCATCGGGCATTAGCCGCAATCGTATCTTAATTAAAGTTGCCGCAACCTGGGAAGGTATTCGTGCTGCTGAAATTTTGGAAAACGAGGGCATTCATACCAATCTTACTTTGCTTTTTAGTGATATACAAGCCATTGCATGTGCGGAAGCAGGAGTTCAGCTTATTTCGCCTTTTGTTGGCCGAATACTGGATTGGCATAAGAAAGACCGAGGAGTTGATCATATCGAAGCCAAGGAAGATCCTGGCGTTTTATCGGTGACAGAGATTTTTAATTATTATAAAAAATTCGATTATAAAACCGAAATTATGGGCGCCAGCTTCCGTAACAAAGAAGAAATTATTGAATTAGCAGGCTGTGATTTGTTAACAATTTCACCGAAATTACTCGCCGAATTGGAATCGTCTAACATCGAGATTAAGCAAAAGCTAAAGACTAGCACTGCAAAAGAAAAAGACATTGAGAAAGTTGAATTGGACGAAAAATCATTCCGTTGGTTATTCAACGAAAATGCAATGGCCACAGAAAAACTCGCCGAAGGAATTCGTAAGTTTAGTGCCGATTTAGTGAAGTTAGAAAAATTTATTGCAACTAAATTCTAAAGCAATACTATGCGCATCGATATATTGAGCATATTCCCCGAAATGTTTAAAGGGCCTTTTAGTCACTCCATTATTAAGCGTGCCCAAGAAAAGGGTTTGGCAGAAATCCATGTTCACGACATTCGGATTTATTCAAAAAATAAACACAAAAAAGTTGATGATTATCCTTATGCTGGTGGTGCAGGAATGGTGATGATGGCCGAGCCTATAGTTTCTGCCATTGAAGATTTGAAAAGCAAAACAAACTACGATGCCATTGTCTTTATGACGCCGGACGGAAAAGTATTCAATCAAAATATAGCCAATCATTTTTCATCCTTTGACAACATCCTCTTGCTTTGTGGTCATTATAAAGGAATCGATGAGCGTATACGCGAAAATTATATCACACACGAAATGAGTATAGGCGACTATGTTCTATCTGGCGGGGAATTAGCCGCCATGATTGTTACGGATGCTTTAATTCGACTAATTCCGGGTGTTTTGGGTGATGAAACCTCTGCCCTCTCCGATTCATTTCAAGACGGTTTACTTTCACCACCGGTTTATACTCGCCCGTTTGATTTCAAAGGATTTAAAGTTCCTGAAATCCTCTTGTCGGGAAACGAAAAAGCGATTGTGGAATGGAAGTATCAAAAGGCACTCGAAAGAACGCAAAACAGAAGACCCGATTTGCTTAAAAATGATGAACTTTGATTTAGCTTTTTGATTTATACAAAAACGCTCAAACTCCTTTCAAAAGATTGACTATCTGATAAATAACAAATCATAAAACAATTAACGGAAAGCAAAGTAAAAATGCAAGAAATTAATTTGGTAAATTCCTTGCAGATAACAAATTATTACCTGTATATTTGCACTCTTTTTAGAAATAGATAAAACAGAATATAATGAGTAAGCCAGCACTTCTCCAATTCGTTGAAGATTCAATAGAAACGAAAAAATATCCCGCTTTTAAAGCCGGTGACACTGTTACTGTAAAATACAAGATCAAAGAAGGTAGCAAAGAGCGTATCCAAAATTTCCAAGGCGTTGTTCTTCAACGTTCAGGAAGTTCTACTACAGAAACTTTCACGGTACGTAAAATTTCCAACAACATTGGTGTTGAAAGAATTTTTCCTGTCTTCTCTCCCAATATTGATGATATTATTTTAGATCGTCGCGGAGTAGTTCGTAGAGCTAGAATCTTCTATTTACGAGCATTGAAAGGTAAAAAAGCACGTATTAAAGAAAAGAGATTTTAATCTTCTCTCCCAAAAACAAATTAAAAACTTCGATGATTCGGAGTTTTTTTTTACTTTAGTTTTTCGAGAAAATAATAAATATGCAATACGATGAATAGCTCAGAAGGAAATTTGACACAGTCGAAAAATGTTTTAGAAATGATTACAGTAGCGCATGAATTTTGCTTATTCATAGAGAAAGTAGAATCATATGCGCAAGAAGATGTTCTGAATTATTTTCAGAAAATCATTCCATTACTTTATTTGAAAGGTTCTTTATTGCCTGAAATTGAAGTTTCTGACGATTCTTATTTAGAGCGATTTGTAACCGCGGAAACTTGGGAAATAATTTTTAATGACCTTAGGAATAAATTAAAACTTCTGGACGAATATTGGGTGTTGGAACAAAAAGACGATAACGAAGCCTCAAAAGCCAGTATTGCAGAAAATCTCACGGATACTTATCAGGATTTAAAAGACTTTGTAATTCTCTATACAAAAAACACGCAAACTGCGCGAGAAAATGCCATTCACGAATGCAAAATGCATTTCGAAACACATTGGGGAAATCGATTACTAAGTGCTTTAAAAGCAATTCATCTGATTAAATTTAATACACAGCGCTAATCGCACTTAATCCAAATTATACTATACCAATAAGTGGGTATTTTCAATTCAATATTCATAATATCAAGCCTTTTCCGTAAGTTTGCGATAAATAATTTTATCGATGAAATCACTTTTTGACCTTACACAAGGCGAAACAGGAATTATAGTAAAAGTAAAGGGTCGTGGTGCGTTCCGTAAACGCATTATCGAAATGGGATTTGTTGTCGGTAAAAAAGTACGCGTTATCAAGAAAGCTCCTCTCCAAGATCCCATTGAGTATAAAATCATGGGCTATGATATTTCCTTACGCGCTCAGGAAGCAAAAATGATTGAAGTCATTTACGAAAATGAACCTGGTCGTATAAAACAAAATGGATATCATGGCACAATGGAAGGTGAAATTTATAAGCACGGTCATATGCATCATGCGCACAGATACGGACGCATGCACAGAGAGGATAAACATAATCACATTCGAAAAGATAAAATAATAAATGTGGCCTTGGTTGGGAATCCAAACAGTGGTAAAACAAGTTTATTCAATTTTGCATCCAATTCTAAAGAACATGTAGGAAATTATACCGGTGTCACTGTTGCAGCAAAGGAAGCCCGTTTCTATCAAAATGGATATCAATTTAACTTAATCGATTTACCCGGCACTTATTCAATAACACATTATACACCAGAAGAGTTGTATGTGCGGAATTATGTTTTTGAGCAAGCTCCTGATGTTGTGCTTAATGTAGTAGACAGTTCTAGTTTAGAGCGCAACCTGTTTTTAACTACTCAGCTTATCGACATGGATATTAAGGTAGTAATGGCCTTAAATATGTGGGATGAGCTAACAAAACGGGGAGATCAATTTGACTATGTTTCGCTTGGTAAAATGATTGGGATACCCATGGTTCCCACCAACGGAAAAAGAGGCCTAGGGTTAAAAGAATTATTCGACACAATTATCGATGTTTTTGAAGATCGAGATAAAACAGTAAGACATATTCATATCAATTACGGCTTGTATATCGAAGATGCAATCAAACTAATACAAACAGAAATTAAACAAAAAGAGAATTACAATCTTACCGATTTAATTTCTTCTCGCTTTTTATCCATCAAATTACTTGAAAACGATGATGTTACAAAAGAGCGAATTACCAAGTGCCCCAATGGAGATCGAATAAAACATGTCACCAAAAAAGCACAGCAAATACTGCGAAAAACATTTAAAGAAGATCCGGAATCTCTTATTGCGGATTCAAAATACGCTTTCATTGCCGGAGCGCTCAAAGAAACATTAAAACCAGGACCTACCGGAAAATGGGAAAATGTCCATATGATAGACACTATATTAACTAATAAAATTTTTGCTTTTCCTGTTTTTTTAGGTTTTATGTGGCTGATGTTTTATACCACTTTTCGTCTGGGTGAATATCCAATGAACTGGATTGATAGTGGCGTTACTTTTTTGAGTGAAATCCTAAGGACGAATATGACTGACGGCATGCTTAAAGATTTGTTAATCGATGGCATTATTGGCGGCGTAGGAGGTGTTATTGTATTTCTACCCAATATCCTCATTCTTTTCTTTTTCATCAGTTTAATGGAAGATACAGGATATATGGCTCGCGTTGCATTTATTATGGATAAGTTGATGCATAAAATCGGTCTCCACGGCCGATCCTTTATTCCGATGCTTATGGGTTTTGGATGCAACGTTCCTGCAATTATGGCTACTAGAACCATCGAAAACAGAAACGACCGTTTGCTTACCATGCTCATAAATCCTTTTATGTCTTGTTCTGCCAGACTTCCAGTTTACATTTTAATTGTAGGGGCTTTCTTCCCAACTATGGCAGGTACTGTTTTGTTTAGTATTTATGCCTTTGGAATTTTAGTGGCAATCTTAGTGGCCATAATCTTCAAAAAAACCATTTTTAAATCAGCCGAATCTCCTTTTGTAATGGAGCTTCCTCCTTATCGAATTCCCACTATACGAAACACCACAAAACATATGTGGTTTAAAGGAAAACAATACCTTCAAAAGATGGGCGGAATAATTCTTATTGCCTCCATTATTATTTGGGCTGCAGGTTATTTTCCTCAAAACATTTCCTATAGCCAGAACTATGATGAACAAATTCAACAGGTACAAATGCAATATGATAATGCACTCATCCTAACTCCTGGCCTACAGAAAATAGAACAAAAAACACTTGAACATGATTTCCAATTAAAAATTCATAACCTAGAACTAGCAAAGGAAAGTGAGCGACAAGGAGGTAGTTATATTGGAAAACTTGGGAAATTTATCGAACCTGCCATTGCTCCTTTAGGATTCGATTGGAAAATGGGTGTTGCGCTTGTTGCCGGAGCTGCAGCTAAAGAAATTGTAGTAAGTACTATCGGTGTGCTTTATCAAGCAGATTCAGAAGAAGAACCTGAAGTCTTAACTGAACGCCTTCGAAATGCAAAATACGAAGACGGAAAAAAGAAAGGCGAACCAATTTTTACACCTTTGGTCGCTATTTCCTTTTTAATCTTTGTCTTGATATATTTTCCATGTATTGCTGTTGTAGCTGTTGTTAAAAGAGAATCGGGAAGCTGGAAATGGGCTGGATTCTTAGTGGTTTATTCTACTGGTCTTGCTTGGGTATTGTCTTTCCTTGTTTTTCAAATCGGAAGTTTAATCCTTTAATTATGGTACAAGAAATTATTGTTTATCTGATATTGCTAATTACAGCTCTTCATATTATTCACAAGAGCATAGAATTTTTCAAGCCGGCGACTAATAATAAAGGTTGTTCCAGTTGCGCAAGTGGATCGTGCTCAAGCTGCTCTTTAAGATTCGATATGAATTCAATTCAGTATGATCACAAAAATCACAAATCAAAAAAAACCGCCTGATTATATTCAGATTAAACCATCAAAAATTTTTAAAATAATTTTGTTTCACAGAAGACACGACTATTATATTTTTCATTATCTTTACCGCATAAAACCTCAGGACTATGATTGACAAGGCTGTTTTCGCTTCGAATTACGAGATATTCGACAAAGAAGTTGTAAGTGATATTATCACCATCTATATTACCGAATATCCTGATAGAATGATTAAACTGGAACAAGTGATAAAGGCTGGCGATTTTGATCAGATATATAAAACTGCTCATAGTTTAAAAGGTGTTACGGCTAATTTCTTTGATAAAGAATCTGAAGATCTAGCTCGCACTATTGAAGAAAAAGGGCGTGCCGGTGATGGCTCAGGACTTCTTGATCTCTTTAATAAATTACAAGTTTCAACAGATAAACTTGTTGTCGATTTAGCTGAACTTCAGAAAGAATACTCCTAATATTTTCCTGCTAAAATTCTTGTAAATATTTCAGATAAAATCTATACTATTAACTCTGTTCTATATCTGTTGGAGATTGATCCGAAAAAAGGCCGATACGAATATCGGCCTCAATTTGATTTATGAATATAGGCTTATGCTTTTATAGCTTCCTTGATTTTCGTTTCTAGCTCTTCGGCCAATTCAGGATTATCGACCAACAGCTCTTTTACTGCATCTCTACCCTGACCAAGCTTAGTATCGCCATAGCTAAACCAGCTTCCTGCCTTTTTAATGATTTCGTATTCAACACCCATATCAACAATTTCACCAGTCTTAGAAATCCCCTGACCAAACATAATTTCAAATTCGGTTTGACGGAAAGGCGGAGCAATTTTGTTTTTAACCACTTTTACGCGAACGCGAGTTCCAATTACATGGTCTTTATCCTTGATAACTGCTATTTTCCGAATATCCAATCGAACACTAGCATAAAACTTTAACGCATTACCACCTGTAGTGGTTTCAGGGTTGCCAAACATAATTCCTATTTTCTCACGCAACTGATTGATAAAAATACAAGTAGCTCCTGTTTTATTGATAGTTCCCGTTAGTTTACGCAAAGCTTGTGACATTAAACGAGCCTGCAATCCCATTTTGGAATCACCCATCTCACCTTCAATTTCGGCACGAGGCGTTAAAGCCGCAACAGAATCAATTACGATAATATCAATAGCACCGGAACGGATTAAATTTTCGGTAATTTCTAAAGCTTGCTCACCATTATCGGGTTGAGAAACCAATAGATTCTCAATATCAACACCTAATTTTTCAGCATAAAACCGATCGAAAGCATGCTCGGCATCAATAAATGCGGCAATACCTCCAGCTTTTTGTGCTTCTGCTATAGCATGAATAGCTAGCGTTGTTTTTCCTGATGATTCCGGACCATAGATTTCAACCACACGCCCACGAGGTAGACCACCAATTCCCAAGGCTGTATCCAAACCTAAAGAACCGGTAGAAATAGCAGCAATGGGCTCAACAACTGAATCTCCTAATTTCATAACCGCACCTTTTCCGTACGATTTTTCAATTTTATCTAAAGTTAACTGAAGTGCTTTCAGCTTTTCCTTATTTATGTCTTGTTCATTGTCTGATTTTGCCATAATTTATTTGTTTTTCAATTCTAAAGCTTCCAATAATTGTTCCGTGGATGCTTTTGTTTTTACTTTGTCTATAATTAATTCAATCTTTCCGTTTTCATCAATCAGGAAGGTTTTGCGGTAAATTCCCTCATACTCTCTTCCATATAATTTCTTAGGTCCCCAACAACCATAAGCTTTGATAATTTCCAACTGCTCATCTGCAATTAAAGGAAATGGTAATGTATTTTTTTCTGCAAAATTCTTTTGCCTTTTAATACTATCTGCGCTTACGCCAACTACTGCAAAACCTTTTCCTAACAAGCGCTGATAATTGTCTCGGAAATCACAAGATTCGGCAGTGCATCCGGGAGTACTAGCTTTGGGGTAAAAATACAATACTAGCTTTTTACCTTTAAAATAGCTTAGATTAACTTCTTTTTCGTCTTGATCAAGACCTTTAAAATCAGGAGCCTGACTGTCAACCTTAAGTGTATCCATAATAAATAGTGAGGTGATTTATCTTTATTAAGAAACAAAAGTACATAAAAAGAGTTTTCTTTTCTCATGCCTTATAAAATAGTATTAACAATTCTTTATTCTTCTTCTTTTAGTTCTGTCTTCAAAAAAAGAAAACTCTTTTCATTTCATTTTTTTGTATTTTTGAACTGTGAATATTGAAGATCTTCGTATTTATTGTTTGAACAAACAAGCCGTAACTGAAAGTTTTCCATTCGATGAAACATCTTTAGTTTTTAAAGTTAAAAACAAAATGTTTGCTATTCTAAGTTTGGATGGTGATTTAGCTATTAGTTTGAAATGCGATCCTGAACGCGCTATTGAACTTCGCGAAAAATATCCCGCAATAATTCCCGGATATCATTTGAATAGAAAATTATGGAATACCATTTACATAGATGATTCTATTTCAGGAAAGCTTATTACAGAATTGATTGATCACAGCTACGCTTTAATAGTTGCATCACTTCCAAATAAATTGAAACAGGAATTAGAAAATCTCTGAATAATCGAGTAAAAAGACCCTATTCTATATCATTTCCTATTTTATTTTTCTATTTTATGATCTTAATTAAAAAAAAATTATATCTTTGTTCGGTAAAACACGAACATGATGAATGAAATTGAAATTCCTTCCAGCAAACAAAAGAAATTAGCACGATACGCGAAAGCCTTAAGTCATCCAATTCGCATCTACGTTTTGGAACTTCTTTCTAAACAATCTTGCTGCTATAGCGGCGATTTAACAATGGATTTACCAATTGCAAAATCTACTCTCTCGCAACATTTAAAGGAACTTAAAGACGCTGGACTCATTCAGGGGGAAATTGAATTACCAAAAATCAAGTACTGCCTAAATAAAGAAGCCTGGGATGAGGCTAAAGAACTTTTGGCGGGCTTTTTCAATATTTAAAAAAATTTACCTCTATTGTTCGTTGTTTTGCGATGGACGAATTACATAAATACAAATAATTAAAAAGTATAAAAATGGACTTTCAGAATATAAAACCGGCGAATATGGAAATAAAAATTTTAGGTACAGGATGCTCCAAATGCAAAGCATTAGAAAAAGCTACTCAACAAGCCATTGAACAAAGCGGTGCGGACGCCACGCTAACTAAAGTAGAAGACATTGTGGAAATCATGAAATATGGAGTTATGACCACTCCCGCCTTAGTGGTTGATGGAAAAATTGTCCTTAAAGGCAGAGTGCCTTCTATTGATGAATTGGTTCAAATAATTAACAAATAAACCTCCCTGAAAAATATGAAAAAATTAGTTTATAAATTTAGCTTTTTGATCCTATTAGCCACTTTAAGCTTAAATATCACTAGCTGTAATGGTCCTGCCAAAGATGATTCGAATAAGAAGATCTTGACTGAAAATACTATAGAAAATAATGATCTAAAAGTATATTATTTTCATGCAAGTCGACGCTGCGAAACTTGTGTTGCCGTTGAAAATGTTACACGTAGTGCGATTAAGGAATATTATGGTGATAAAGTAGTTTTTGAATCTTTAGATGTAGAAGAAGAAAGCAATAAAGCTCTTGTTGAAAAATACAATATTAGTTTTCAAACGCTTTTAATTATTAAGGGAGATAAAAAAGTGGATTTAACCAACGAAGCCTTTTTAAATGCCATAACAAATCCTGATCAATTGAAAAGTTTATTAAAATCGAATATTGATTCTTTGATGTAAAATGGAATTATTACAACAATTTTTGGAGAATTCACAGTTTTCTATTCTAACTGCCTTTATTTTGGGACTTATGACGGCCATTAGCCCCTGCCCTTTAGCCACAAATATCACTGCCATTGGGTACATTAGCAAAGACCTGAAAAATCAGCGCAAAGTATTTATCAATGGTTTGGTATATACCCTGGGAAGGGCTATTACCTATACAGGTTTGGGTCTGATTTTCTTTTTTGGAGCAAGCCAATTTAAAATTGCTGGATTTTTTCAAGTCTGGGGCGAAAAGATATTAGGTCCCTTACTAATAATCATAGGTTTATTTATGCTCGGAATATTAACACTAAAAATCCCGGGCATTGCTTCGCTAACCGAAAAAATGGAGCATAAATCGAATACCGGATTTTGGGGCATTCTTCTATTGGGTATTGTATTTGCGCTTGCCTTTTGCCCTTATAGTGGTGTGCTTTATTTCGGTATGTTAATACCTATCACCATTAGTAGTGCAAGTGGTTTGTATTTACCCCTATTTTTCGCCTTGGCTACCGGAATCCCCGTTATAATTTTTGCCTGGTTAATCGCCTATAGTATTGGATCGCTAGGAAATGTATATAATAAACTCAAGACTTTTGAACTTTGGTTTAGAAGAGTAATTGCGATACTATTTATAATTGTTGGTATTTATTATATCATCACCGTTTTCTTCTAAAAAAAATTTAAAACTATTGTTCGGCTCTTTACGAAAAGAAAAAATGAAAGAAAAAATACTAACATTAAACAGAAATATGAATGGCTGGTTTGTTCCAGCACTGCTTCTGCCTTTATGGATCCTCACTTATTGGAATCTTCAAGTATTGGCTAATTTTATCATTGACGATCTATTTGGATTGGTTGCAGGAACACATCTTACTGAAACACTGCGTTTTTTCATCTTTGAAGTTCCCAAGGTTATGCTATTGCTCATACTCATCATTTTTGGTGTGGGAATTTTACGAACCTTTTTCACTCCCAAGAAAACTCGCAAAATTCTGGAAGGAAAATCGCTCTTTACTGGAAATATTTTAGCCTCCCTACTCGGCATCATCACCCCATTCTGTTCTTGCTCAGCCATCCCTTTATTTTTAGGATTTGTTGAATCCGGAGTTCCTTTGGGAGTCACATTTTCCTTTCTCATTGCAGCTCCAATGATTAACGAAGTAGCTTTAGTGCTATTGGTCGGACTTTTTGGATGGAATGTAGCGCTAATTTATGTAGGCACAGGACTTACAATTGCCATTTTATCGGGATGGATTATCGGGAAATTTGGTTTGGAAAAATATGTTGCCGAATGGGTTTATCAGATAAAAGCGGATCATCAAGACGAAATTGAAGAGAAACCATCGTTCTACGAACGAATTCAGTCGGGTTACGAAGCCGTTACCGAGATTGTTGGAAAAATCTGGATCTACATTGTAATTGGTATTGCCGTTGGTGCTGGAGCTCATGGATATGTTCCCGAAGATTTTTTATCGGCTCTTTTAGGTAAAGAAAATTGGTATGGAGTTCCCCTAGCAATACTTATAGGAATCCCAATGTATTCTAATGCGGCAGGAATAATTCCAATCGTCAGCGTATTGATTGAAAAAGGCGTTTCGCTTGGTACTGCTTTGGCTTTTATGATGTCGGTTATTGCACTCTCTCTTCCCGAAATCATCATCTTAAAAAAAGTACTCAAATGGCAACTGATTAGCATTTTTGTTGGCATTGTTGCCATTGGGATTGTAATCGTTGGCTTTGTGTTTAATTATGTAATGTAATGATATTCAACAACAAAAAGAATTTATTCGACCTAATAAAATAATCTATGCTTGAATATAAAATAAGTGCTAAAGTTTGGAATGGCGGAAAGGCCTGTGAGTTTAATGGCGAGATGGTAAAAATGAGAAAAACAGAATGAACTAAATTTGAAATAGAATGAAGATAACGTTTAAGGCCTAAATAGCCTTGCTTTGATTTAATAATAATTAAAATTATAAATTATGAAAACACAAAAATTTCAAGTACCGGACTGGACGTATGAATTTCATGGACATCAATGTCCTTTTATGCCTATTGGATACCGTATGGGCGTCGTGGCAATGGAAAAATTAGGTATTGAACGATGTAAAGACCATGAATTACATGTCTTATCAGAAATGGGTGTAGGTCATCCGCAAGGCTGTATGCAAGATGGAATAATGTCTTCGACAGGAGCAACTTTTGGTAAAGGACTAATCGAAAAATTAAATTATGGAAAAGTTGCAGCAACATTTTGGTATCCTGGAAAAGGTGGTGTTCGGTTCTTTTTAAAGAATGAATTTCAAGAAAAACTAGCACCTCACGATTTTTTTAAATACCGTAAAAAAGGCGTTGAGCCTTCTGATATTCCTACCGAAGTTAGTCAAGATATAATTGATATAGTGTTGACAGCATCAATTGATGAACTTTTCACGATAGAGATGCTTCCGAACTTTAACTACACCCCAGTGAAAGGCTCTTTTGCTAAAGCCAAATGTGAAGTATGCGACGAATATACCTTTGAACGCTACTTAAGAGTAAAAGAGGGTAAAAAAGTTTGTATTCCTTGCTCTAATCAGGAACCAACGGAACATGTATTTTATCACCCAATAACAGAAAATAAATAAGACTTTGTGAAAGATGGATGTCAACAAATAAAAGTTGGCATCCACCTTCTGTAAAAAAATTAATTATGCTTTACACAATTGTCTTTTTTATCATCGCCATAGCCTCCTTCATTTTTGCTATGCTGGGCTTAGGAGGCGGAATGGTATATGTTCCCGTTTTAAACTGGGCAGGCTTCGATATGGTAGCCGTAGCCATACCTTTAGGCTTATTATTAAACGGATTAAACACCTTACTAGTACTTATTCCTTTCGCCCGTAAAAAACTCGTTGACTGGAAAGGAGGCGCAGTAATGGCTGTAACAGCTTTAATTGCTTCGCCATTGGGAGCCATGACCAGCGACAGAGTCCCGGTACAAACATTAAAAATACTCTTTGCAATAATGGTTGTTGCCGCCGCTCTACGAATACTTTGGGCTTCCAAACAAGCAGAACCCGAACAAATGATGTCGCTTAAAAAGCGTAGCCTGATTGGTTTTTTTGTTGGTTCTTCTGCTGGATTTATCGGTGGTATGTTAGGTTTAGGTGGCGGATTTATTATTGCTCCTATTCTTATGATGATGGGTTATAAAACAAAAGAGGCCGCCGCAACAACTGCTTTTGTAGTCACCTTTTCTTCCTTTTCCGGATATTTGGGACATATGTCGCAAGGGCATATGAATTGGTGGCTTACTGCCATTGTTGTCTTGGCTGTTATTATTGGGTCTCAATTGGGAGGCCGCTATATGACTCAAAAGGCAAAATCGAAACAAGTCAAAGTGGTTTATGCCATTGTATTGCTGCTGATTGCCGCTAAAATGGTTTATGGTGTTATTGCTTAAATCATGAGAAATCCCAAACATATTCTGCTGTTGTTTTTGCTGATTGGAACAGTGCAATCTTTTGCTCAACACACTGATTCACCCAAAGTGGCATGGAATGGTTATACGCAATTACGATTTACAAGCAATTTTAATGATATAAATTCTTTTGCCATACGAAGAATGAAACTCTGGGTACAATCCTTTCCTGAATTTAATAAAAACTGGGGTTTTAAGGTGCAAACAACACTAAGTAGTTTTCAGAACGAGAAATTTGTACTACAAGATGTCGTAGGTTTTTATCGTTTGAAACAATTCAGATTGAACTTTGGGCAGTTTATTCCTCATTACAGCTTACAGCGTTTTCAATCTGATGCTATTATTCCTCTCACTGAGCGGGCTGATGTAATCAATGCTTTAATACCAAACGGAACTTTGGGCGTTCGCGATATTGGTGTAGAGATAAAGTGGCAGAACAAAACCAAAATCATTGAATCGTGGTTTGGTGTTTTTAACGGAAACGGAATAAAGGAATACCGACTCGATTATTCGGGAATAATGCTAACGCATAAAACCAAGCTGTACGCTTTCAATCATCATTTGGTAGTTGGGTATTCACTAATGTATCGTAAAGCCGACAATTTGCAATTGCTTAAAATAATTCCCGACAGCGAGCTGTTTTCGGGAAACGATTTCCGTTATAATTTGTTTGCAAAACTTCAACTTAAAAACTTCGAAATACAATCGGAATACCTCCGCGCCAATTTAGATGGCAACATTGCAGACGGATACTACATTTTGGCCACTTTAAACCTAGGTAAAAACCAGCTGGTTTCATCATTCAATAAATACAACGATATTATGGGAACCACAACGGATGCACCCGAAATTCATCTAGCATACAATTGTCTTTTTAATAAAGATAAACTAAAAATTATGGTCGATAACGGATTTCAAATAAACAACGGTCAGTTGCAGAATTATTTTGCATCCATACAGGTTCAAATCTTTTTTAACTAAGAATTATGGGAAACAAAACAGAACATCATCACCACGAAGTAAGTGGTAAGAATTTAGGTTGGTCAATTGGTCTTAATATTGGAATTACACTAGCTGAACTTATTGGTGGAATAATCTCCGGGAGTATGGCGCTTATTAGCGATGCCACTCATAACTTTAGCGATGTAATTTCACTCGTGGTGAGTTACATTGCCAATAAACTAACAAAGAGAAAGGCAACGGATAATCAAACTTATGGTTTTAAACGCTCAGAAATTATTGCCGCCTTTATAAATTCAGCAACCTTGATGGTGCTGGCATTTTTTATTCTTTACGAAGGAATCCAGCGCCTTTTTCATCCCATTACAGTTGCTGCCGATTGGGTCATCTGGTTAGCCATTGCAAGTATTGCCGTAAATGGTTTGAGTGTTCTATTTATTCGTAACGACACTCACGATAATATGAATATGAAATCGGCCTACCTGCATTTGTTTAGCGATATGCTCACTTCTATTGCAGTTTTGGTCGGTGGATTGACTATGAAATATTTGCAATGGTATTGGGTAGATGCCGTTTTTTCTATTGCCATTGCTATTTATTTGCTTTATACCAGTTGGGGGATTTTTAAAGCTGCTCTTCGTATTATCATGCAGTTTACTCCTACAGAAATTGAGCTTCCTAAAATTGTTTCTGAGGTGGAATTAATATCAGAAATCGAAAATATTCATCACGTACATATCTGGCAAATAAATGAACACAATATTATGTTTGAAGCACATGTTGATCTGAAAAAAGACATTAAAATAAGTGAATTTGAAACGATATTAACAAAAATAAAAGAGGTTCTTGCCAATCATAAAATTGGGCATATAACCATTCAACCGGAATTTTCGGTTGATGACAATAAACAAATTATTCATTAAATTTTTAATTATAGAATTATGATAAATCCAAACGAATGGCTCGAATTCGGGCAAAAATTTCACGGACATAAATGCCCAGCAATGCCAATGGGCTTGCGAGTAGGTGCAGCTGCAATGAACGCTTTAGGCGTTGAACGTGCAAAAGACGGTCAATTATTAGCATTTGTTGACTTAGGCGACGACCATTGTGCTACATGTTATGCAGATGGCTTACAGGTTATCATGGGGACAACCTTTGGGAAAGGAAATATAAAAAAAACATACAAAGGAAAATGGGCTGTAACTGTAGTTGATCGAGCTACTGGCAAAGCTGTACGTGTTACACCCAAAGCCGAAGCCATGCTCAATAACAAAAAAACAATATTTTTTACTGACTACAGAATGATTGGTAAACCAGCAAGTATAGTTCCCGCTGAAGTTGTTGACCCATTAGTTAACAATGTTATGAATGCTCCAGCTGAGATGCTTCTTAATATTTCTCCAATTTTTGATTACAAACTCGAACCTAAAAAAGACAGTTTTGATGGTTTTGTTTGCGAAGAATGTGGCGAAATGACTGTTATGGAATATGGTCGTATTAAAGGCGATAAAAAAGTTTGTATGGATTGTGCTGCCAAATAAGCTTTCGGTAATATATACAATAGATAGAATCGGGTTTTCGAACTCGGTTTTTTTATATTTTTTAATTTAGTGACGTATTATTACGTTAATACAAATATATGACGTATATTTGCGTCAAATAAAATTGAAATGGCACAATCAAAAACAGAATTATTCGACTCAGAGTTAACCAACAAAGCCCTTATTTTTAAAGTTTTAGCTCACCCTGCACGATTAAAGATATTGCAATACTTAGTAGCTAGCAAGCGATGTATCACTGGAGATATTTCGGATGAGCTTCCTTTGAGTAGAACCACAGTAAATCAGCACTTAAAAGAATTAAAAACGATTGGACTTCTCGATTGGCATACGGAAGGCGTTAAAACCTATTATTGTTTAAATCCTCAAAAAGTCATTCAGTTTCAGACTTTGATTCAAGAATTTTTTAATCAATTACATATAGAATGCTATGAATGCAAATAAGATAAAGATACTTGTATTGTGTACGGGAAACAGCTGTCGTAGCCAAATGGCTCATGGTTTCTTGGAATCATTTGATAAAAATCTATTTGTTCGCTCGGCTGGAACAGAAGCTTCGGGCAAATTAAATATAAAAGCTGTTGCCGTAATGAAAGATATTGGAATCGATATCAGTCATCACACTTCCGATTCTATTGATATATATCTTGACAAATCTTGGGATTATGTAATTACGGTTTGTGGTGGTGCCAACGAAGTTTGTCCTGCCTTTTTAGGTAAGGTAAAACATCGATTGCATATTGGCTTCGACGACCCTTCGGATGCAAAAGGAACAGAAGAATTTATTTGGAATGAATTCCGTAAAACACGCAATGCAATTAAAGATGCCTTTTATAAGTTTTATATCAATGACATAAAAACAAAACTATGAGTAAAGACTTAAAAGCAATCGTTAAAAAAAAATATACTGAAATAGCTAATCAGCCAAAAGAACAAAACGAAACATCTTGTTGCGGAAGTACTGGCTGTTGCGATACGGTTGATTATACCATATTTAGTGATGACTATTCAAATTTACAAGGCTATCATAAAGATGCTGATCTTGGCTTGGGCTGTGGAATACCAACTGAATTTGCCCATATTAAGAAGGGGCATTCTGTTTTAGATTTAGGTTCGGGTGCAGGAAATGATTGTTTTGTTGCACGATCAATCGTTGGAGAATCAGGCAAAGTTATAGGAATTGATTTTACAGATGCGATGATTGAAAAAGCGAATAAAAACAATCAAAAATTGGGTTTCTTAAATGTAGATTTTATTCAAGGTGATATTGAAGAAATGCCTTTAGCTGACAATTCATTTGATATTGTTATTTCGAATTGTGTTTTAAATTTGGTTCCAGATAAGCAAAAGGCTTTTAGTGAAATCTATCGGGTACTGAAACCCGATGGGCGTTTTTGTGTTTCGGATATTGTTATTTCAGGGAATCTTCCTGATAAGATTAAAGAAGATGCTGAAATGTATGCTGGTTGTGTATCAGGGGCTATCCAAAAAAACGACTACCTCCAAATTATTAAGGAAAATAAGTTTAAAGAGATCGATGTAAAAAAGGAAAAGGAAGTTGAAATCCCAAATACTGTTATGCTCAACTATATTAGTATGGATGATTTAAGAATATTTAAAAAAAATAAAACAGGAATTTTTAGCATTACTGTGACAGGAATAAAACAGTAATATTAACCATTTAAACAAATTGTTATGCCATCAAAAAAACGACTTAAATTTTTAGACCGTTATTTAACATTGTGGATTTTTCTCGCTATGGCCATTGGAGTCCTCTCTGGATACTTATTTCCTGCCATTGCCGAATTTTGGGATTCATTAAAACCTTCGCCTGAAAGCACAACAAATTTGCCTATTGCTATTGGTTTAATTTTAATGATGTATCCACCTATGGCAAAAGTCAAATACGAAGAATTGGGTGATGTATTTAAAGATTATAAAATCCTCACCATATCTTTAATTCAAAATTGGATAATCGGCCCTATTTTGATGTTTGCTTTGGCCATTATTTTCTTTAAATTATTTCCGGGGGAAAACAACGCGAATCTTCCCTATATGTATGGAATCATCATGATTGGTTTAGCACGTTGCATTGCAATGGTCATTGTGTGGAACGATCTTGCAAAAGGCGATACACAATATGCCGCCGGTCTGGTTGCTTTCAATTCCATCTTTCAGGTCTTATTCTTTTCGGTTTATGCTTATTTCTTTATTGCTATTTTACCCGGATGGTTTGGTGTTCCAACCAATAATGCAGTTGAAAATATAACAATTGGTGAAATTGCAAAAAGTGTATTTATCTATTTGGGAATCCCTTTTATTGCAGGTTTCTTAACCCGATTTATTTTAATACGAGTCAAAAGCAAGCAATGGTATCATACTAAATTTATTCCTAAAATCAGTCCTTTAACACTCATTGCCTTACTTTTTACGATTATTGTAATGTTTTCATTAAAGGGAGAATACATTATCAAAATCCCATTAGACGTGGTTTTAATAGCCATTCCATTGTTGATTTACTTTGTAATGATGTTTTTGCTGTCATTTTTTATGAGCAAAAAAATGGGCGCGAACTATGAAAAATCGGTAACCTTATCTTTTACAGCTGCCAGTAATAATTTTGAACTGGCCATTGCTGTTGCTATTGCTATTTTCGGAATGAATTCAGGTGAAGCATTTGCCGCAGTAGTTGGACCTTTAGTAGAAGTTCCGGTAATGATAGCCTTAGTAAATGTGGCTTTTTGGTTTAAAAGGAGATATTATTAACAATACTCCGTTAATTTTTTTTGATAATTTTAAATCGCATAAACAAACAATTATTATTTATTATTCATATCTCAAAGCATCTACTGGATTTTTACGTGCGGCTATATAGGATTGCCAACTTACAGTTATTAGCGCTATCAGAAAAGCCATACTCCCTGCAAATGCAAAAATCCACCAACTAATATCGATTTTGTAAGCAAAGTTTTGTAGCCACCTATCCATAACGTACCAAGCAATGGGAACAGCAATTACAAACGCAATGGCAACCCATTTTATAAAATCGTAGTTTAGCATTTTTACTATTTCCAAAACGGTGGCGCCGTTTACTTTACGAATACCAATTTCTTTCACTTTACTATTCATTAATAAAAATGTTATTCCAAACAAACCCAAAATGGAGATTAAAATAGAGATACCGGTAAATAGTAACAAAATAGTTACGGTTTGTTTTATCTCGGAATACAAGCTTTCAAATTTTGCATCCATAAATGAATAATTGAAAGGAGCATCGGGTAATATGTTCTTCCAAATATTTTCAATCTGTTTTATGGTTTCCTGGGTTTCGCCTGGCTTCAATGCTATGGATAGCGCATAAAATCTTTTTGACCATTCTTTGGAGATAATTAATGGTGGTATTTTACTGTAAATCAAACCTACATGAAAATCTTTTACCACACCAATAATTTCATGGTTTCCATCTCTACGCATTGATTTTCCAACTGCACTCTCCCAATTCAACTGTTTGGCTAAAGTTTCGTTTACGATAAACTTTTTTGTATCGCTATTCGCACCTTCCCTAAAATTTCTTCCTTCAAGGAGTTCTAAATGAAAAGTATTAAAGAAATTATCATCAACATAAAGTGCACTAAACATTTGCCACTGTTCTGAACCTTCTGGTTGATATCCATTAGCTGTAGTTTCCAAGCCGGGAATACCAAAACTAGCTGAAGCATTTGCAACGCCAGACAGTTTAGTTATTTCATTGATTAGCACTTTTTGTTTGGAGCCAATAGCTCCGTGCGAAACATTAATAACATTTTCTGTTGTGAACCCTAAGTCTTTATGTAAAGCGTAGTTCAACTGCTTATAAACAATAAGCATTGAGGAGATAAGTCCGATGGAAACACAAAACTGAAGTGCAGAAATATAGACCAACTTCTTACTAAGGAAAGGCGATGAATAAGAACTTATAACCCGATTGTTAAGTATTTTTCTTTTGTAAATAACAAATTGAATGAAGCTTGTAATGCTACTGATAACAAGAATGCTAATCGCCAAAAAGAGCATATTCTTTTTTATTTGAAAGGCTAAGAATTCGGCATTAAATAACTGAGAAATAGGATTTCTAAACTCATAGAGCAGTATAATTGAAGCAATTCCTGCAATCACAAACAGTAGTAAGGATTCTGTGTATATCTGTTTTGCAATGTTCGATTCTCCAAATCCAAAATAGTTTTTAATACTAAACTCCTTTAAGCGAAGTGTTAATGTACCATTGGAAATGAAGAGATAATTAATAATAGCAATCAGTAGAATTAAACTCCCAATGAACAACAAGATCATCACATATTTTCCATTCTTTGCATTGCTATCCCAATCCACATCTGAGAATAAATGTATCTGATCCAAAGGTTCTAAATAGAACTCGCTTAGAAAACCCGAATCTTCATTCTTCTTGTTTACTTTTTCCCATAAAAAATCGGGTAGTTTTTCTTCAACTTCTATTTCTAATTCACTAGAATAAAGCTTAACAAAAGTAGTAGCAGATATTCCGCCATCCCAACCCACAAAAACATCGGGCGTACCAATTAATGTTTCCATTGGGAAAACCGCATCAAATTTAATATGAGAATTTAATGGCACATCTTCCACAACACCTGTTATTGTATAGGTATTATTGTCATAAGTTATCAGCTTACCTAAAGGGTTTTTGTCTCCAAATATTCGCTTGGTAATTTTTTGTGTAATTACAATGCTATTCTTATCCGCCAAGAGTTGTTTAGGATTCCCAGAAAGTATTTTAAAAGAGAAAAAGCTGAATAAATCAGGATCGGCAAAAATTGCTTTTTCGAGAGCAAGCTCCTTATCCTCAAATTTTAATGTGTTTATATGCCAATTGTTCCGTATTCTTACTACTTCTTCAATCTCAGAAATTTCTTCTTTCAAAGCCGGGCCATAAGGCATTCTGAGTGAAGGACTAATTGTTCTATTTTTAGGACTGGTAGAAATCTCATTTACACGAAAAATACGCGCTTTATCCTTATGAAAATTATCGAATGAAAATTCAAAGCTCACATACAAGAAAATTACGGCAGAACAACTTAAACCTAGTATTAATCCAAAAAGATTTATAGAAGTATAAAGTTTAAAAT
>JAGGUP010000033.1 GCA_021158405.1 Bacteroidales bacterium | reverse complement strand
GGAGATATTCAGTCTTTATTCTTAACATCAGATTCAACTATGAAATTCGCCGGTTCCGGTTTTCGTTTTAGCTATGGCTTGATGAAAAACCTAGAAGTAGGTGTTTCCCTTCCCATTGATGTTAGCGAAGTAAGCTTTGGCGCAAAATATAAACTTCCTCTCGAAGGAAATCTAACTATAGGCTTATTAGCCGGATATAATAAAGTTCTTGGAAATAGAATATCTGTATGTCGCGATGCCATTTGTAAAGCTACACCTGCTTATGTTGGAGGAATTATTATGACTTATGAATTTTCTGATAAACTTAGTATAGACTTTGATGCACAATACCATAAACATAAAAAAACCACTGTAGACGGGCATACACAAGGATTTAATGTTAATTCAGACATAGGGTATTATTTAATGGAAAAAGTAAATTTTATTATTGGTCTTAATTATGCCTATCAAACATATAACACAAGCCTTGACGACTCCTACTTATTAACATTAAACACAGGTATCGCTATCGAGAAAGCCGAAAACTTTATCTTAGTACTTAATGCCCCTTTTGACCTTTTAGGTAAAAACGAATACCAAACCACTGGTTTTGGCTTAGCTTTAACAATAATACTTGACTAATTTCATCTTTAAATACATACAACATGACAATGCAAAAAACATTTTTTATTAGTGGCGCAATCCTTGGAGGATTAGCCGTTGCCGCAGGAGCTTATGGAGCACATGCTGGCGCAAAATATATGGATGCAGAATCTGCAATTACTTTTGGAAAAGCAGTTCGCTACCAAATGTATCACGCAATAGTGTTGCTCGCTGTTGGCTTAGCATACGCGCAATGGCCAGATCAAAAGAACGTTCTAAAATGGGCTGGTTATAGTCTCCTTGGCGGAATTCTTACTTTTTCGGGAAGCCTTTATATAATTGTTTTTGCGAAAATTCCAATGGGTTATGTTACTCCTTTAGGTGGTACTTTATTTGTCTTAGGATGGTTTCTTTTAGCCTGGGCAGCTTATAAGGGACAAAAATAAATATAAATACTTTTAGAGTGATTGACAGAGAATCCAACTCTATCAATCATTCTATTTTTTATTATACCAGACTTCAAAACTTATTTATAATTCAATTATGTTTCCATTTGATGCATTTTTGGTATTAAATATAAAACGTATTAATCTAGAGAGCATATTTTAGTTTGTTGATAAGCAATAATTACTAATTTTGTTAAGCATTTAACACTAAACAAATATGAGGAAGACACTAGTATTGGGAGTACTGTTTTATTTAACAACAAACCTTATTGCTCAAACAAAATCAGAATTAACTGTTTCAGGGGATTTTAGAACAGTAACAGAATACCGACAAGGTTATAAAGCACTAATAGCGGAATCATCTGATCCTGCTTTTGTAATATCACAAAGGAGTCGATTAATTTTAGATTATAAAAGCGACAAGTTCGATTTACGCTTTTCCGCGCAAGACGCAAGGGCTTGGGGCGAAACATTTATTATCAACAACTCAAAAGCAATTCTCCTTCACGAAGCGTGGATAAAATATAAGTTTAATAATGTCCTTGGAATTAAGATTGGTAGACAGTCCATAAAATATGGAGACTCAAGGATTTTTTCCGATAGAAATTGGAGCATTGTTGGTTCTGCCCACGATGCAGCCGTCTTTAAGTACAACAAAAATGGTTTATCTATTGATTTTGGTATGGCAATGAATAATAATTCTGCTGGGATATTAACCGCAGCTTCATACAGTATAAATCAATACAAATCAATGAGCTGGATTTGGGCTACAAAAACTTTTAGTCCTAAAATAAAAATTCATTTCGTAAACCTTCTTGCGGGTTATCAAAAAACAGGAACTCTAATTACTTATGGCTTAAATACCATTGGAGTAAATCCTATTGCTAAACTGCATGGCTTCACTTTTGACGGTGCAGCCTATTTCCAATTCGGAAAAAACGGAACAGGAAACAATCATCAAGCACATATTTATACCGCCAACCTAAGTTATACCTATCAGTTTATAAGTGCTAAAGCGGGTTACGACCATTATTCTGGTAAAGATTTTGACGATACATCAAACACAGATCGCGATTTTAAACAAATTACGGAAACTATTCCTCACTGCTATTTTGGTTTTATGGATTTTTATAAAGGACCACAATTTCGAAAAAAACAGGGAATTAGTGATATTAATTTCAATATTAAATACGGGAAGAAAACAAGGCTAACAGCATATTTCCATGCGCTATCCTATACCAAAAAACCGGGTACTGACTTAAGCAAGAAAATTGGAAATGAATTTGATTTTGTTCTTACTCATAAATTTGCAGCCAATCACTCTCTAGACATTGGATACTCCTTTATGCTTCCTCACGACGATTTGATTACAACAGCCCTAGGACCAAATACAGATGCAGCATTTGCACAATGGGCTTGGGTGCGTTTAACTTTCAAACCTAAACTGCTATAACAAAAATACGCCTTACTAAAGCCAATAAATCAATCGTAAAATTTAATGCCAGCTCGGGTCGCGACCCGATTTTGCCAAATCCGGCTGAACTGCTCTTAACTTCTTTAGCGGCCTGTCTGTTAAAAAACATCGAGCGATATTCTGAAATTCTACATATCTCGTATCGCAAAGCTGAGATTGAGATTGAAGCCATACGAACAGATTCACCACCACAAATCATAGAAATTAAATATTATTTACGCATTGCAACCGATGAAACTGAAAGAAAAATAAATACACTTCATAAAAACATCCTAAAATTTGGAACGATTAGTAATACACTAGCTAAGACATGCAAATTGGATGGAACCCTACAAATTATAGACTATGAAAATGATCGATGAAATTGATACGGCTTGCAAAATGCAGGTAAAAGTCCACATTGGTGGCGAGAGTGAGAGTGCAACAAAAATGAATTTGCGAGCGGGAAAATTCAAAATGATTATTGATGAACCGGAAAATATGGGTGGTTCTATCGAAGGACCTTCTCCTGTACAAGTTTTACTCATGGCTTTGGCGGGTTGTTTAAACGTAACCGGACATCAAGTTGCCAAAGAAAAGAGATTTGGAACTTTTAAAGATGAATATTACAATTGATGGCGAAATGAATGCGTGTACCTTTATGGGTTGTTCTGATGATGAAAGAGCGGGTTTTCAGAGTATTATAGTAAAGGTAAAACCTATTTTCAGCAAAGAAAATAGCAAGGAAAACATCAAGGAATGGCTTGCAGAAACAGAGAGAAGATGCCCGGTAACTGATAATATAAAAGAGGGCACTCAAATTGAAATCGACGATCTTTAATTATATCCTTATTTTTTCTTAAATTCGTTAAGTATTCACACGAAAAAGTATGGCTAAAGTAATCATTGCAATTCATGGTTTACGGAATAAACCGCCAAAAGAATTACTAGCAAAATGGGCAAAGACTTCCATTGAGGAGGGTTTGAAAAACGCCAAGACAAACATAGAATTGCCTCAAATTGAATTGGCTTATTGGGCCGATATTCTTTACGACAAACCTTTATCTCCGGAAGAAAAAGACGAGAAGAGTCCTTATTTTTTGGATGAGGTTTATACACCAGATTCAAAAGACCAGGATATTAAATCGCATTTTATACGGCTTCATCTGATAAAAGTTTTCAAATTACTGATCTATAAAATATTTCTTAAAAAAAATTACAAACTCCGCTATCCTTTTATGGCAAAAAACTTTATTCACAGTAATTTCCGTGACCTTGAAGTTTATTTTACCGAAGATTGCGAGAACAATCCCAAACCCGATTGCGTTTTGAAACGCTCAATCAATCAGCGCTTGGCTAAACTATTAGAAAAACATCATCACGATCAAATATTTTTAGTGGCTCATTCCATGGGTTCCATAATTGCTTTTGACGTGCTTAGTTTTATCGCCACCAAAACTAAAATCAACACTTTAGTTACCATTGGCTCACCTCTGGGTGCTCCATTCGTTATAAGCAGAATAGCAGCATCATCAAAAATAAAAAACCAAGAACATATCAAACTACAAACTCCTGAGGCCGTTTATAGGAAATGGTATAATATTGCGGCTATTAAAGATAATATCACTTTGGATAATAGCTTAGCTGATGATTTTGAAGCGAATAGTAGTGGAGTAAAAGTAGAAGATGTTTTGATTCACAATACCTATAAAATGAATGGTATTTCTAATCCGCATAAATCTTTTGGTTACCTACGCTCCGATGCTTTTATCAAAGCTTTGATCGAGTTTATGGAATATTAAACTTCAATTCAAAGAAGCAGGAGTTTTCGTCCAAGGTCTCGCATTATCAGATAAAGTTGTATCTCTTAATGATTATCTCTTTGATTTCTGCTTTTGAGAAATATAATCTATGACCCGAATAATATGTTCTTTTGGGTTTGTCTTCCCATTGATAATATCAGCATAAGTATTAGCAATGACAGAAAACACCTTTGCTTTGGGGTGCAATTCATCATACCAATAAAAGCCTTCTTTTTTATGATCCCTTTTTTCCAAATAAGCCGTAAGCCCTCTTGAGTCCACATGGTAAATATTTTTATATTCCTTGCCCAACTCTATCATCATTTCATTTATTTCAAAAATTATAGAGGCTACTATAGATTTTTGAATGTAAGGATCGATAATTCCTCTAACCATGAGTGGTTCTTTTAGCCATTCACCATTATCGGTTAACATTCTAAACCCAAACCTCTTTTTAAAACTTGGAATGGCATAATCATAACCCTGTGTCAAAATTTTTATTTTTTTAAAGCGGTCGGGATTTACCAACCTTAGAGATTCAAACAGCATTTTATATTCCAATTTTACAGAAGCCATCCAACGATAAAAATTTTTATTTAAATAACGTCTGCCAGTCACTATTTGGTTGACTAGAGCTGTATCCCCATTTTGTGTAAAACGTGTTAAAGAATCGGAATACATTCCATAATTTGCATCACAAGAATTAATGCTACACATAGAAACCGGTTTATCATTCATTCGTAATATCGTATAAGTTCTAAACTCTTGGAGAAACTCATTGTTTACATCTATTGGCTTATCCCTTAAAAAACTTGATAACCGAGAATCCCCAACAAAATCATTACCGCCCCCACTAATAATAAAAACATCGGGAAGTATCTTAACGTAAGTGTATTCATAATCTAAGTTCGAAATCATATTGGATACCCAATCTGATCCGGAGGCCAGACTGTATATGGCAAGCTCTGGTTTCTTTTCCAAATAATCTGTAATATCATTTAGAAATACCGGATACTCAAACCAAGAATCGCCTTCAATAAGTACCAATTTATTATTGGGATTAAGCTTTACATCACGAAATCCCCTCCTGATTTTCTTATGATATTTACGTAATTTTCGGTCTGTTGCCGTTCGATTCAAAACCCCCACAAATCCTACATCAGCATGCGATTTGTTCAAAATAAAAGAATTACGTCCATAAAATACACTATGTATCAACTCATTAAGCTGCAATATGTCGATTTTAACTAGATGTTCTTTTAATCGAATCCAATTAGGATCATTATAATTGATAAAACTACTCGGATTAATCCATAAAGAATCCATCAATCGATTTACTTCAATCCGCCCTTGATCCTTATCTACAACAACTTGCGCATCAATAAAGCCAAAAAGACAGAAGTTTAAACTCAGAATAAGAATGATCTTTTTCATATTATGTAAGTATTTACTTGCAAATATAATTCAGAGAATTTGTAATTGCAAGAAATTTTAAAAAAAAATTTTCTTGCAATCTTATATGGCTTATTATCAATACTATAAATTATTTTAAGTAAAATTTTATATAAAAAACTTGACTTTATTATTTTTTGAATTATCTTTGCAAGCAAGTATTCACTTATATAATAAAATTTAGGAGGTAACATGCTAAAAAAATTATTACTAATATTTGTCTTTATCCCAGCAATTATGCAGGCTCAAGAGCTTCCAAGCTTAAAGACTCTTTTCGATTCACTTAAAGTAAATCCTACTACTAAAAGGGATGAATTGAATATGGAAAAAGCCTTAGCTAACAAAAATATGGCTTTAGGGATGCTTTATCCCAATATCGATTTATTCGGAAGTTATTCTTACGCTAACACACCTAGCGGTATGCTACCAATAGCGCCTAATAATTTATTGGCCATGGTCAAAGATCAAACGGTAGCGCAACCTTTCAGCGAAAATATTTTTAGATTGGGCGGTGAATTCAGTATGCCTGTTTTTGTTAAATCGATTTATACAATGGCTGCCAAGGCAGAAAAAATGCATCAATCGGCTGAAGAAGTGAAAAACATCAACTTGCTAAAGAATGAAGCTATGCTGGTTGGTTTAAACGCTAATCTGACTTATGTCGATGCTTTGGGGAATGCACTGGAGAAGAAAAAAGAATCGATACTAAAAACGAAGGAAATCATTGAAGTAAAAGTAAAAAGCGAACGTGCTCCCAGTTCGGCCTTATTAAAAATTGATAATGGACTGAATCAAATTGACCTCATGCGGAATGAATTGGCTCTTAACAGGACTCAAATCATTTCGAAGATCTACGCTTTAACAGGAATCACATTGGACAAAGCAGTAGATATGGAATCCGTTGGAAATTACAAATCCGGAGCCATAAAAGCCTTAGATCCTTTGCAAAAGAAGATTGAAGCAGATAAATTGGGTTGGAGAGCAGAAAAAGAAAAGCTTCTTCCCTTTATCGCCATGAAAGGAAACTACAACCACAGCATGGCTAAAGCCTACAATAACAATCTCAATATTTCAGAAGATTTTGCAGCAATTGGTTTGGCTCTAAAAATTCCAATTTTCAGTATGAATCAATATGCCAAAATTCGTTTAAACAAAGTGGAATTGAATGCCACTCAGAACAATTTTGACAAAATGAATATGGAATTGGTCGGTCAGAGTCATCAACTAAAACAAAGTCTCGACATTTTAGAACACAGCTTAAGTCTTTATGCAAACAGTATTAAAGATAAAGAAGAGCTTTTGAAAATAGCCAAAGTAGCTTATAAATCCGATCGCTTAACCATAGAAGATTATCTAAAATACGAAGATGATTTGGTGATGGAAAAATCTAAATTATTCAAAGCTGAAGCAGCAAAATGGCAAACGCTAATGAAGCTGGCTGTAATTTATGGAAATAATATAGAATCAATTGTAAAATAAAGAAATTCAAAATGGCTCTTAGTTTGGGCTTATTTTCAATAAAAATAAAATTCAAAAATCGAAAACAATGAATAAAAAAACAATCATCTGGATCCTTGTCATAGCTGTTATCTTGATAGGTGCAATTTTAATCGTTAAAAAGGCGCAGAAAAAAGACGAAACTGCTCCCCTAGCTGTTTCTTATCCTGTAGTTGTAAGCAGTCTTCAACTGCAAAAAGACAATGTACAACTAAGCCTTCCCTATTTGGCCATTACTCAAAACGACAAAGATGTTAATCTAGCTTCTAAAATTGCGGCTCGTATAGAGTATATCAAACCCAGTAGCTCGAAAGTGAAAATTGGTGATATCATTGCCAAGCTTGATATTTCAAATATTTCAAGTAATATTAAAAGTGTTGAAGCACAAAGCGACGCTATAGCGACTGCTTTAAAAAATCTACAAGCTACGCACAAAAGAACTTTAGAACTACTTGCTGTCAAAGGGGCTTCCGTGGAACAATCGAGTATGGAAGAAAGCAAACTTGCCGAGTTACAATCCAAGAAAATAGCCTTAGCTCAGAAGCATATCGAACTGGATAATATGTTGACTTATGCCGTAATTAAATCTCCTGTTGATGGGAGAATATCGAAAACCATGGCTAACACAGGCGACATGGCTATGCCGGGTCATCCTCTTGCCCAACTCAAAGCCAAAAATGGATTTTACCTCTTGCTTCGCGTTCCAACTGACTTAAATGTTACAGGAGTTAAATTAAGAAATAAGCGTTACGATGCCCTTGCTTTAAATAGCACTTTCCATGGTTTAGCAGAATACAAAGTTTATGTAAACGAAAGTAATCTTGTCTCAGGCGATCGTATCGAGGCTGATGTTGAAATATTTAATGGTAATGCAATTCAACTTCCCTTTGATGCTGTTTTAAACAGAAATGGAAAAAGCTTTGTTTTATTAAGAGATAATAAACAAGCCAAGGCTTATGAAGTTCACATTCTCCAGAGCGGAGAACAAGGTCTAGTCATTAGTAATTTGGAACTGGACGGAAAAGAAATTGTTGTAGCCAAGCAAGATATTTTATTAAAACTTTTAAGCGGTGCTTCATTAAAAATTAAGGGGGAATAAATTATGTTTGATTATTTCTACAAAAGATCCTATTTACTGTATTCACTAATTGGTGGTTTTTTCATCATTGGGCTTATTGCCTTGATGACCTTACCTAAAAATCTATTTCCAGATGCCAATCCTCCTCAGGTTATTGTCATTACAAAAATACCTGGTGCAACTGCTCAAGTAGCTGCAAATACGGTCTCAAAACCAATTGAACAAGAGATTTCTCGATTAGGTATGGTAACGGACATCAGCTCCATCAACGTAGCCAATTTCTCTATCGTAAAAGCTGAATTTGATTACAAAAAAAGTTTGAATGCGGCAGCTGTTGATGTGGCAAATGCACTCTCTATTGCTAAAGGAAAATTACCTTCAATGGCCAGTCCGGCTATCTATACTGCTGGTGATTTTACCTTGCCGGTAGATGTCATTTCCATTTCTCCTAAAAATAAAGATATTGATTTGGGTGACATTCGAAAAATTGCCGATAGTTTTATTAAACCGTATCTGTTAAGCAATCCCGAAATTGGGAATGTAGAAGTCTTTGGTGGTTATCAAAGCTCCATCAATATTGAAGTCGATCCATTCAAAGCCAAACGTTATGGAATTGATTTTGACAAGATTGCTATGGCGCTTAAAACGCTAAACAGAGATATGCCCATTGGCTTTGTAAAAGGCGAAAACAGCTTTTACACCATCACTTTTTATGGTGAAAAAGATGAAATGGAAAAACTAAAGCAATTGTCAGTTATGCCCAATGTACACCTCGGCGATGTTGCTAACGTAAGTTGGGGACATATAAAACGTACAAGTGGTTATATCGGAAACGGGAAACCTGCTATTGCCCTTTCTATTCAACGTTCGCCCAGTGGAAGTGTTTTGAAGGTTTCCAAAGCGGCTCGTGCCGAAATGCAAAAACTTGAAACCCGCTATCCAAACATTAATTTTGAAATTTCGGATACGCAACGCGATTTGATTGAACTCTCAAACGACAATATGTTGGTTGCGCTTCGCGATGCCATATTCTTCACCCTGATTGTGATTATGTTCTTTTTAGGGAATTTCAAAGCGATTATCGCAGCAGCCATTACTATTCCAATGGTGTTTTTCTCCACTTTAGCCGTTATCTGGTTAACCGGAGGAAGTTTAAATATTGTGATCTATACCGCTATTATCTTAGCTCTGGGGCTACTGACCGATAATGCGGTGGTGGTACTCGAAAATATAGAACGGCATCTTAAAGATTTGAATGAAGACCTGCAAACAGCCATTCAAAAAGGGACCAAAGAAGTCATTGGACCCATATTTTCAGGTACTATTGCTACTATTGCCATTGTATTTCCATTGATGTATATCGGTGGTTTCCCCGAAAAAATATTCAAACCTTTAATCTTTACATTGATTATTGCTTTGCTGATTTCTTTCTTCCTATCCATCACTTTTATTCCAAAATTATTAGAAGTGCTTTATAAAAAAGGAACCGGTAAAAACAAAGTTGAAAAATGGTTCGACAAAATTTACGACAATTCGATTGGCAGACTTGTTGGTCCTTATGTTAGCGTAATCAAATACTCCAATGGGAAACGCAGATGGATTCGTCGTTCTATTCTAACTTTTGGAGTAGTTGCCATACTCTTGATTAGTATGAAAGTGGTTATGCCCATTATTGGAAAAGATGCTATGCCACCCATGGACACCGGGATTATAAAAGCACAAATTGCCTTCAGTTCCAACGAAACAGTCAATAGTGCTGAAGTTAAAATTGAACCATTTTTACAATGGCTGCACAAGCAAGATTGGGCAACCCGTAGTTCAGTAGCTTTTGGTACGGAGATGGGTGTTTTAAGCTTAGGCAGTGGAAATTTACCAGCAGAAGCGACCATTACCATCAATTGCGTGGACAGATTCAGTCGGGAACTTGACGTTTGGACTATTGAAAATACCATTCGTGCAAAATTAGCAGAGCTAGAAGGCGCCAAAAAGATAGATGTTTATGATTTTGGCGCAACGGCTGTATCCTCCATTAAAGCATCCGTTGTAGCTCGTTTAAAATCACCTGTCGTTGATGGCTTAGCTGAGAAATCTTATGCGGTTGAAAAAGCCATAAAACAAGTAAAAGGTTTGACTTCTGTTTCGCGAAGTTGGGACAAAGACTTCAGCGAGATTGTTTTAGATATAAACGAAAATACGGCACTAAGCTATGGTATTACGCCCTATCAAATAGCAATGCAAATCCCGGTTAAGGGACAGGAAATTGGATTAAACGCCGACTTACAATCACTTAACACACAAGTTGTAAGGCTGTATATGAAAGGTAAATTTAGTCAAAATGAACAAACTTTGAGACTATTACCTATCAAAACAAAGATGGGTGATGTACCCTTAGAAACGTTTGCGAAAATTTCTAAAAAATTAACTTTTGCTAAAATAGAGAGAGATAAGATGCTCTATAGCTTAGACGTTAGCGGATATCGGTCCAAAAGACCTATCACACACTTAACTGATGATGTAGAAGCCGCTTTGACAAAGATTAAAGCCGAGAACGGCGATGTGATTTTCTCACAAGAAGGCGATATAGCTTCTATCAATGATAGTTTCAAGCGAATGATGAAAGCTATTGGATTGGGTATTTTAGTCCTGATCATCACTCTAATTGCCATCTATAAATCGGTACGGATGTCATTAATCATGATTATGGTTTTACCCTTATCACTAATTGGCGCAGCCTGGGGAATGATTATGTTTGGGAAACCAAGTTGTTTGCCTAGTATGTTGGGTATTCTATTGCTATTTGGTATCATTATTAAAAATGCGGTTCTACTTGTCGATTTCTATCAGAAATACAGAGAGGAAGGGGAAACACCGTTCAATAGCGCCATCGAAAGTGTAAGAGTGCGATTCCGCCCGGTCATGATGACTGCCTTTGGAACCATTGCTGGAATGATTCCTATTGCTGCAGAACAAGCAGTGGGACTTGAAAAATTAAGTCCTCTTGCTGATGTAGCCACAGGTGGATTATTGATTGGCACACTATTGACATTAATTTTCATTCCAATGTTTGCCTATATAGCGGATGGGGAAAAGAAAAAATTAGCAATTGCTGAGAAATAAATTTATTCATTCTAAAATAAAAATCATGAAAAAATTAATAATTGCCTTTCTATTTGTTTTTGGAGTTTCTAGTCTGACTCTTCAAGCCCAGACTAACTTTGAAAAGGATATGACAAATCTTCATATCCACTCTATCAATGCTTGTGGCTTGATTAAAGCCAAGGAACATAATCAGAATCAAATCCTTAAGGTATTAAGTGGTTTAAAAGCAGAATATGCTTCTGCACAAACAAAATATGCCAAAAATCCTCCTTCAGCTTATGCAAAAGATGCTGCTTTTGGAATGTATTTTGTCGAATTTCAAGATGTTATTGATGCTCTAAGTGCTCGTGTTGCCAAAAACGATTATAAAAGAGCAACTTTGAATTGTGCCCGTATTTGTATGACTTTTAACAAAATGCATATGATTAATGGTCAGCTCGATTTAACAGACATGATGTTCTCGTGGAATATGCAACTTATGTTTACTACCAATATGCTAAAGGTAGAAAACTATAAAGGCGCTAACATGCATTTAAAGATGGTTGAGATGCTTTATCAAAAAGTCAATGCACTAAGAAACAAGAAAAATAGTGCTGCATTTAATCAAGATTTTGTAGCTATTGATGCATTATATCATACTTGGTTAGACAATGTAAACACAAAAACTTATCCGGAAGCTTTCAAAGCTTTTGAAGAATTTGCAGCTACTTTTCCAAAAGTCTTTAAAAAATCTCTCTAAAAATATTATGGTTTTTTTTAAGTCAATGACTTAGCTAAAACCTACCAATTAATAATCATTAAAGCCGGTATTATGAGGAAATAACACACACAAAAGTTCAAAATGTTAAACAAAAAATTCAAAAAAAAATGAAAAAGCTTAATTTATTAGTAGTAATGGTTATCTTCTTAGCAGGAGTAACCTATGGCCAAGTAAATAATACTTCTGCCACAAACAATTATAATTATGGAAACGCCTTTGATGTAGCTTACGAAGTGAGCTTTCCAATGGGCAATTTAAACAATGGAGCTGCAGCCAGTTGGGCTGGGACAACGGCTCGCTATGAATTCAATATGGGAAGAGGCTGGGCCGGAATGATAACAACAGGTTACCTTTCTTTTGCCGACAAAAACCAACAAAGTTTTTCAGCTGTTCCATTAATGATTGGAACTAAACTTCACTTTGTTGCCGGATGGTATGGAATGCTTGAAACCGGTTTTCACTTTTTCTCAAGTACAGGATCAGCAAATTATACTAACCCAACTGAATGGGGTTATTCAATAGGAACTGGTTATGAGATTCCTTTGGGCAAGTTACTCTCTATTGATCTTTCAACAAAATACCAGTACAATACGGATAATTTAAGTTATTGGAATACCCGTGCAGGCTTAATGTTCAAATTCTAATGAATCTGTTTAATATCGGCTTTTTATTAAAAAGTACTGTTGAGGAAACAAAAGTAGTAGTTTTTATAACAAAGAAAGAGCAGCCTGCAAGGGCTACTCTTTCATAATATCTTGTACAAAAAAGTACAAAATGTTAAACATTACAAAACTAATTAAAAAAATTCAATGATATTTGTAATATACATTTAATTTAAGAAAAGTAAACTTTACATTATGACACGTAAACCCACAATTATAAGGCAGGAAGAAATAAAGAAAGCCGTACTGGATATTGTAAGAACAGAGGGGATAAAATCGGTTTCTACGAAAAATCTTGCAAAATATGCCGGAATTAGTGAGGGGGCTATTTTCAGGCATTTTAAATCGAAAAGAGAAATTATCCTTTCCATTATTAATGATGTCTCAATAGATTTAGTGGGACGACTAAGGAAGATTGCACTGGATTCGTCTGATCCTGAAAAAAGACTTTTCAAATTTATCTGCAGCACCATCAGATACCTCACGGAAAATAATGGAATCACCATGTTGTTATTTTCGGAAGCCTCTCACTCCAATGATACAGAGATGATGGAAAAGTTGAATTATATCTTTAACTCACAAAGGAAATTAGTCGGTAAGATTATTTTGGATGGAATTGCGGAAGGAATTTGGGAAGAATCTATTTCTGTAGAAGATGTTACACTACTTTATATGGGTATCCCAATCACTTTAAACATTAACCTAATCATCTCGAAAGGAGTTTTTCATCAAGATGATTTTTGCAAAAAAATGACGTTTCTAATCGAGAGAATATTAAGAAAGTCTTAGTTTTTTTTATAAAACTCTTTAATTATGGACTTTTTAGAACAAATACCTCAGGATTTCATCAACTTTATATTAGTTGCAATTTTTGCTCTATTGATTGGTTTAGAACAAAGGCGTCATCATTTAAACGAGAAAATGGAGAGCCTTTATGGAACCGATAGAACCTATACTTTTATTGGGGTCTTAGGTTTTATTCTCTATGTCATTTCGCCCAATAATTTATCGGCTTTTCTGGCAGGAGGATTAGGATTAGCTGTTTTGTTAGGTATCTTCTATTGGAAAAGAATTGAATTAAGAAATCAATTTGGAATCACTTCTATTGTTATTGTCTTCATCACCTACAGCATTGCTCCACTACTCTATACCAAGCCCTTATGGCTAAGCATTTTATTAGTCACTACCGTTTTGATTTTCACTGAATTAAAACCCCAATTTAGAGCTTTAAGCCAACGTTTAGACAATAACGAATTTACAACTTTGGCTAAGTTTTTAGTGATTGCAGGAATTGTATTACCCCTTTTGCCTCGAACCGATATCAGTAGCTTCATTCCCATTTCGGCTTTTAAAATTTGGTTGGCCGTTGTCATTATTTCTGGTATTTCATACATCAGCTACCTTCTGCAAAAATTTCTTTTTCCCAAAAGCGGAATTATTTTAACCGGTTTTCTAGGCGGATTATATAGCAGTACGGCAACAACCATTGTCTTAGCAAAGAAAAGTAAAGCGGGAAATATTGGTACTAACCAAATTACAACTGCAATTTTTGTTGCAACCGCCATGATGTTTATCCGGATATTTATTATCGCTTACATCTTCAATTCGGCTTTAGCTCTGCATTTCTGGATACCTTTTACTGTACTAAGCTTATTCAGTTTTAGTATTGCGGCTCTCATGTATTTCTTCTCTGCCAAAGGAAAAGAAACAGACCTCAATAATTTGCCTCACAATAATCCTTTGGAATTCAAAACAGCAGTTTTATTTGCAATTTTATTCGTTGTCTTTGCTCTCATCACAAAATATGTTTTAGAATATTACGGCGCTAAAGGTTTGAATATTTTATCTCTTGTAGTAGGTGTTACCGATATTGATCCTTTTTTAATTGCTTTATTTACAGGAAAATATCAAATTGGAATGGAAATCATTACTCAAGCCAGCTTAATAGCTATTACAAGTAATAATTTTATAAAAACCATTTATGCCCTCTCTTTAGGACATGCTAAAATTAGAAAACCAATACTCCTTGGTTTTTTAAGCTTAATTATCATAAGTGTTTTTTTGATTATTTTCTGATAAGATAAAGCATTAATCGTGTTTTTACGAACTAATTAATATAAGCTCATGGACTACTTAATTGGAGGCATTTCATTTTTAGCAGCATTCTTATTTTCATTAGGCGGAGTGGGTGCTGCAATCATTTTAATTCCTATATTAGTATCTTTTGGAATCCCAATAAATATAGCAAAACCAATTGGTTTATTTTACAATACCGTAAGTTTAACTGGAGCCAGCATCAACAATATAAAAAATAAGCGGCTCGATTTTAAAATCGGGATTCCCATAATCATTTCTTCTTTTCTGTTTGCAATAATGGGAGCCTATGTTTCGCAGTATATCCCCAAAAAAATCATTCTAATCCTTTTTATTGGATTTCTTCTTTTTTCGGGTTTGATGTTTTTATTTCATAAAAAGAAAGAACAAAGCACTTACCGCCAAGGCACACCCTATTTTGCACTCACGGCCATAGGTAGTTTTGCCGGGTTATTATCGGGCATGTTGGGTATTGGTGGAGGTGGAATTATTTCTCCCCTGATGTTGATGCTCGGTTTTAATCCCAAAAAAATCACTGCCATCACAGCTTTTGTTGTGCCTTTCTCATCATTTTCGGGTTTCCTAACTTATTGGAGTATGGGCAGCATTGATTGGAAATTATTAGTCATTGCCTCAGTGGCAGGTATTGGAGGCGCCACTCTAGGAACTATTTTCATGCAAAAAAAACTAAATCCCAAAGCAGTAAAACGCATATTAGCCATTATCTTACTACTTATGGCACTAAAACTCATCTGGAATATTTTATAAAAATTATAGCTGCAATTCACGAAAAACAATAATTAATATTATGATCACTAACTTTATACTTCTTACATTCATTGTAGGAATAGTAACCGGCTTTATAGGTGTTAAATACGACCGCTTTTTTATTTTATTACTGATTATCTTTCTATTTGGCAATAACATTTCTCAAGGAATTGAAATCTTATTGTGGACCATCTTTTTTGGTTCAGGAATGGTCATTACAGAAAATAAAGAGAAAATACAAGCTCTTCCTAAAAAGATGAAAGTAAAACTCTTTGGTATAATTCCTATGCTCGCTCTCCTTCCCACCTTGGCAGGAGCTTATCTGTATTCCATCTCGTCCAAAAAAACCTTATTAATCATTTTGGCTGCCATCACCCTTTTATATGGCTTAAGAATGATATTTATCCATTTCAAACCCAAAGAAATGAACTATCCTGTGCAAGCAAGCAAATTCCAAAAAATGTGCGGCTTATTCGGCCCTATTGTATCTGGTTTCTCTCTCGGCTTAATTGGGACCTCATTAAAATCTTTAAAAATACCTTTTGCTGTAAAAGTTGGGAAGCTCAATATCCGGCAAGTTTATCTAGGAAATGCATTTACTGCTTTTGCTAGCTCAGGTTTAGCTCTTGTATGGCATAATACTTTATTTTCAGTACAGGACTTTAGTTATAATTTCGAAAATTATTTCTTAATGGCTGCGGCTCTGTGGACAATCATTCATTTCATTGCCAAAATAACGGAGATCTTCACTAAAGACAAATGGAAAAAACCGGCAACAATTATTATTGGTATTGGATTATTAGTTGCATTTGTAAAATTAGTACTTTTATTTCTTCAGTAAACCCTTGTAAATTTACATGAGTTCATTAACCAAAGTATAATCCACATGACAACAAGATATCCATCTTTTACAGCTATCAGTTTCATTTGGCTTTGTTTCCTCATCTTAATTCCTCTGGAAGAAAAGACCGCGAATCCCATTCAAGGAAAAAAAGTGGAATGGCATGGGTACAGTCAGTTAAGGCTTACGTCCAATTTATCGGATATTCATTCATTTGCCCTGAGAAGATTAAAGTTTTGGTTGAAGTCAGACCCGGCGTTTGATAAACATTGGGGGTTTAAAGTTCAAACCACTTTGAGCAGTTCAAAGGCAGAAAAATTTATTTTACAAGATGTAGAAGGTTTTTATAAAAGGAAGCAGTTTAGACTAAATTTCGGACAATTTGTTCCACACTATAGCCTTCAGCGTTTTCAGCACGATTATAGTCTAGCATTTGCTGAACGTTTTTCAGCAATAAATACTTTGATTCCGAATGGAACTTTGGGCGTAAGAGATATTGGAATAGAAGGGAATTGGAGGAATAATAAAAATTCATTTCGTAAACCTTCTGGCGGGTTATCAAAAGACAGGAACTCTAACTACTTATAGCTTAAATACCATTGGAGTGAATCCTATTGCTAAACTGCATGGCTTCACTTTTGACGGTGCAGCCTATTTCCAATTCGGAAAAAACGGAACAGGAAACAATCATCAAGCACATATTTATACCGCCAACCTGAGTTATACCTATCAGTTTATAAGTGCTAAAGCGGGTTACGACCATTATTCTGGTAAAGATTTTGACGATACATCAAACACAGATCGCAATTTTCAACAAATTACGGAAAGTATTCCTCACTCCTATTTTGGTTTTATGGATTTTTATAAAGGTCCACAATTTCGAAAAAAAACAGGGAATTAGTGATATTAATTTCAATATTAAATACGGGAAGAAAACAAGGCTAACAGCATATTTCCATGCGCTATCCTATACCAAAAAAACGGGTACTGACTTAAGCAAGAAAATTGGAAATGAATTTGATTTTGTTCTTACTCATAAATTTGCAGCCAATCACTCTCTAGACATTGGATACTCCTTTATGCTTCCTCACGATGATTTGGTTCTATCAGCACTAGGATCAAATACAAATGCTTCTTTTGCTCAATGGGCTTGGTTAAGGTTAACTTTTAAACCTAAACTTTTATAATAAAATTTCCGAAATATTAGAACCAATATATTGAAGCTAAAGAAATAGCTATCAATGCAATAGATGCAGAATAATACAGCAGTATTTTTTGATGTTTTATTTTATCAATACTACTTTTGTTGGAAAAAATAAGTCCCAAATTGGCAATAAAAAGGGCAAAAAGCATCAAAACAATATGCTCAATAGGCCATAAACGTTTGGATACCATTGCAATGCTTCCATCGGCACTTTGATAATCATAGTTTGGAGCAAAGCTTAAATTCGAAAATAATATCAAACCAAAAAGTAGTTGGAGATACAAATTGATAATAAATGCGTGAGACAGAATTTTATCAAATTGCAAATAGGGCAAATTATTCTTAATTCCATAAGTTGCACGAAACAGAAGCCAAACAGCAATAATTAAAAAACTGGCACTAACAAAATAGTGCATCCATAAGATGATTTGATATGCATTAACTGATTCCATTCCCACAAGAATATGTTTCTACAAAATAACTGAATTTATTCAAAGTAAACAAGCATATGAAAACCAAGAAAAATTTCATTGAAAAAACGACTATTTTCTTTTTAAATTCTTAGGAAACCAACCTTTCTTAACGCGCTCTTCTTGTTCAATAGTTTCCTGAATTCCCCATAAAAAAATAAAACCAACAATGGCTAACGATGTTGAAATTAATAGACGATCGATAAAAAAAGAGGAAATGCTTCCCAGCAATCCTACGATGAGAAAAACAATCCAGAATTTCTTAGTGAAATAATATTCGCCTGCAATACATAGCCAGCGCGAAAAAACGATCAAAATAAAAGTCAGTCCTCCAATAAGAAGTCCACTAACATTTAAACTATATTCAAACAGATCTACATTCATAAGCTATGGTACTTTCTATTTGGATTTCTTTTGGCCCGACCTTTCAGCACACGATTGTGTTGTTTGAAAAGCTCGTGAGTGCTCCATAGCATAGAAAAACCTAAAACACCTAAAGCTATCGAAGCTAAATCGGATAGAAATAAGGACACGATGATAAAAAACAAACCGGGAAAAAACAATACCCACCAACTTTGCTTCCCATAATAATATTCCAGTTTAGCAACAACAGGATGAAAAATACCGATTGTTACAAAGGAAAGAGCACCCATTAAGGGGCCTAAAAAATAAAACTCAGGCATACACTCATATTTATTTCCTGCAAAAGAAATCAATTCCGTTAAACAATCCAATAAAATCATTATAAGTTTGTTAAAATCAACATCCTTTCAGAATAAGAAAAGTTCATTCTTCTTTTTTGTAATTTTGCCGACCTAAGCAATAGAAAAATGACTCAGATATACCAAATGGATCTGCATCAATCTTTCTTAACTAATATATTGATTATCCGGGTGTTTTGCATCTGAAATTAATTTTTATGATATGAAATTACTGATCATTGAAGATGAAATTAGTCTGGCAAATTCCATTTAGGATTACCTTTTAGACGAAGGTCATATTTGCGAATCGGTGCAAACCTATGATGCTGCTTCAGAAAAGATTGCTCTTTACGATTACGATTGCCTTATTGTGGATATCAACTTACCAGATGGAAATGGTCTGGATATTATCAGAGCGGTAAAAGCCAAGAATCTAAAATCAGGTATTATCATTATTTCTGCACGTATTTCGCTGGAAAACAGAATTGAAGGTTTAAATATTGGTGCCGACCATTACCTCACCAAACCCTTTCATCTGGCCGAATTAAATGCGCACATCAAATCAATTAACCGCAGGATTAACTTCAGTGGAAATAATGAGATCGTTTTTAATGAAATAAAAGTAATGCCTGATGAGCATCGCGCTTTTATCGATAATAAAGAGATAAGCTTAACACATAAAGAATTTGAATTACTGCTTTTTTTTTATCTCCATCAGCGCCTAAAAAAGGAAGCTCTCAATACGAAAAACGAAAAGCAAGAAAACGCTTTAGAGCTCGAGCGGGAATTGAGCCGGTAATTGGATATATTAAACACGACTACAGAATGTTAAAAAATTATCTTAAAGGTATAATTGGCGATCAATTGAATACGCTTTTAGCTGGAACAGGGTTTAATTTAAAGAAAATGCTCAATAGAATTAAAGAACAAATTCTTTTTGACCTATTTCAAATCTCAATTTTTTGGAAACTATTTCTTTCGAAATTTATACTCTCAAAAAAAACTGACTTTTTAAGGTTTAACTAATTAGATTTGATAAAACAACTAATTTCCCAGAGTCATCAACCGTTCTATTTCATCTTTAATCTGTTTGTCATTTTTGGGTGCGGCATATCCTCTGTAACCTTTCTTTAATTTCCAGCTGTATCCATTTGTCAGACTACCGTCACCGTCCCATTCTTCCTTGAAATATTTGGTACTGAAAATGGCGTATAATGATGTAACCTCATCCCAGCTGGAACGACCAATATTGGGGCCCTGATGCCATTCCAATTCATATGCGCGCCTCACCGGATTGAATGTGGGTGTAGTGCTGCTCAGGGTTTCACCAGTTATTATATCTCCTCCTGCATCAGTGATAACCAAAATGCCTGGCCAGTTTTCGATAACATATTGAGATTGATCCACAAGATTATGTCGTGAAAGGTTAAAGCCGTCATTATGTAACCCGCCCATTATTGCCAATAGTTTTACTTTTCTCTTTACAAGTTTGAAGCCCTCAGGATCTTTTAAAAGATCATTTAAGTTATTCAGAAAGCCTACGCTGATAATAACAACTGAACTGTCTGCCTGCGTTTTAAGTAAATATTTATACACTGCCACAGCATCGGCAACAATATTATCAAACGCATCATGCTTCATATTATCCACATCAAAATCGCGTTTACTCGTGAAGTAATCTGACGGATCTGGATTAACTAAATCTTTCCTGTATATACCAATTGGAATTGTGCCGCGATTGTAATAAGTATTGATTGCATCGATCGCATCAGGTGCCAATGAATTAACTTCATTGTAACAAACCCCAAGAATGTTTACTTTGCCCTCAGTTTGCAATCCATGCAATACAGCCAATGCACCCACATCATCCACGTCTAGAGTCATGTCTGTTTCAAAAATAACTGGTACTTCTGCCTGCTGAGCGATTAGTTTGAAACTTGAAAATCCCAGAAGGCAAATTAATAAAAGCAGGATAAGGGAAAATTTCTTTTTCATGTTAATATTTCTTGATAAAAATTAATATTTATTTCTCACTGTTTAGGTAGGCTCCTATATTTGGGGCTGTATTTTTTTTAATAGGTAAATTATCTAAATCCAAGCCATAGCCTATATTCTTGCCGCTATTAATCGCTGGGCTGTTGGGGCTTAAATGATAATTGCCTGCATTGGTGTCGACAAAGCAAGGGTTTGCAATTAATTCTCCTGTTTCAAGTGGTCTTCCGCAAGGATCATCAGTACTTCCGTCAGTACAGTAATAAAGATTATTCTCGTGCGTCACATGATTGTAATTCCCTTCATCGTATGGAGCTGTTAACAACACCTGTATGCCATTTGCCACAACAAAAATGTTATTTCTTAAAGTAAAATTTCCATTTCTCATAGTAAACACTGTATTGACAGCTCCATTGAGCGATGGCTTTGAGCGGATAATCGTATTGTTTTCTATCTTAGAGTTGTCTCCACCCCAATAGAAAATGAATTGCTGATAGTCGTCGCTTAAGTTATAATACACATCAATATTATCTCCTTCTACCTCTTTCTCAACTTCCAGGAAACCCATATTTCCAAATGATTTATTGTGATGAATTTTAATATCATGAACTTTAACGCCAAAGAATCGGTCATCTAATTCAATAAAACCTCCATCTGCTCCATAATTTCCGCCAATGTTTACATAGTTTGAGCAAGAGTTATGTGAGATTTCATCATAAGCATTACCTATAACTATTCCTATCGGTCCCCAGTCTGGATTTGAAAGAAATCGATTGCAGTCTTTAAATGAATTGCCGGTTATCAAACTGTGTTGTCCTGTAATATTAACACCTATTGGACAATCAGTGAATTCGCAGTTTTTAATGATAATATTGTGTGCATTGGTTTGAGTAAATATGGCCCCTACTTCCAAAACTGATTTGCTCTTTTGGGAATTTGAGTTCGCACACTTCAAAAATGATAGACGATCAAATACAAGATAACTGCCACTTACCTGAAATACATTCCCATTTACCTCATCTCGACTGGGATTACTAAAAGAGGGAAGTGCCCCATCTCTATAACTACTTATCACGATCGGATGTTCAATAGTTCCGGAAGATTTAAACATAATCCCCCCATGAAAGGCCGAATTTTTTGCAAATAAAATACTATCCCCGGGATGAAAAGTTATCTCCTCTAATTTCTTGAGACTCTTCCACGGTGATTTTATAGAATTCACTTTATTGGAGTCATTACCGTCTTGACTATTTATATAATATTGGTTAGTCTTGCTTTTCTGACCCGTATTTGCGCACCCCGGTGATATAAGATAAATTACTATCGTAAAAAAAATTAATCTTCTCATTTTTTCCTTAGGATTAGTTTATTCATTTACATAGGTTAAACCATAAGAGTAATAGAAACGCTCATTTGTAATTTATCAAAACTTCAACCTGCAAAATATCAATACGATTACAGTTTAAAAATTAAATTCCAATTCTTTCCTCAGCTACTTCAGAGGGAGCTCCACCATAAGATCTTGGATAATCTTGGCATAAGAAGCTTCCGTTAAAGTCAATTCCAACCACGAATCATTTCTTTTCTTCAGATCCCATTTATATCCATTCAATAACATTCCTGTACCGGTGGTGTTTTGCTTAAAGTAACCCGAAGCTCCCCTCACGCCATAAAGGACTGTCATCTGATCATAGCTAGGGTTGTCAGTGAATTTGGAGTCGAGTTGCAAGTAGTAAGCCATCCGCACTGGGTTCCCTGCAGGCGTATCCTTTAATCCTGAACCGGTCTGGACCCCACCACCCAGATGATGAAAAACAATCGAAGTTGGCCAGTTTTCTATGACATTTTGGGCTGCTTTTGTTGTACTGTGCCTATTAAAATGGATAACGTCATTTTGGTAGGCGCCCATGATTACCAGTTCTTTTACTTTTGAGGCAACCAGCTCCGGATCATTTCTCAATAACTCATCTAGGTTTTGAAGAAAACCCGTGCTTACAATAGTCACAGATTTGTCTGGTTGTTTTCTTAGAACTTTTTGATAAATCTCCAGAGCACTTAAGGCAGTTTTATTATTAATGTTGTGAGGAAACCTAGCTAGGGCATGCAGATATTTAGATGGGTCCGGCTCCGGATAAGATCCCTTCCAGATTCCAACGGGAATATCTCCACGCCCATACCATGTGTTGATAGCATCAATAGCAGCTACGCCATCAGAATCCCCTGTTGCGTTTAAACATACCGCCAGTAGTTCTGTTTCCCCTCTGTTCTGAAGTCCGTGAATCATAGCCAAAGCACCCACATCATCCACCGCCCCACACATGTCTGTTTCGTAAATTAGTTTAACCGGTTTATTATTCCGGGCAATCAATAGAGTTGGCAGCAGGACAATTAAAAGAAACAAATATTTCCATTTAGAAAAAGTTTTGCTGATTTCCATTCTTTTCAATTTTTTTCGTTATAAATAACCCTAAGATGTATGTCTTTTCGTATACCTCACTTTATTAAAGTTGTTCCCCAATTGCTATTATTTTCAATAAAATGACTAATATTGAAACACAATTCCCAGCAAATATTTAATTAACAGAACTACTATTGACCAGCATAAATAATCGAGATAATTCCTGCAACAAACAATATAAACATAATTGCAAGCAAAGAATTTGTACTCCTCGAAGAGCCTCTAAACTCTTTCCAGATAAATACACCCCATAGTGCCGCAACAAGTGTTGCGCCCTGTCCAAGACCATATGAAATGGCTGCACCAGCTTTTCCTGCGGCAATTAGATTTAGTGAATTACCAATTCCCCAAATTATACCACCCAAAACACCCACCATATGTATTTTCAAATTTCCACTAAAATAGGCCTTGTAATTAGTAGGTTCACCACTAATTGGTTTTTTCATTAAAATGGTATTGAACAAAAAATTACTAATAAAAATTCCCAGAGCAAAAATTACCACTGCTGTGTATGGAGTCATTTTACCAGCAGCCGGACTTACAAAATTATCGAGGTCCATGGATGCGGCAACAAATCGGTAAAAGAACGACATCAGTACACCGGCAAGTATTGAAACAAATATTCCTTTTGAAGATACTTTTTGATTGCCACCGGATGTTTTTTTATAAGCTATCGCATTCAGAATAATGGCTACGGCAATAAGTGTAACTCCAAAGAATAAAAATACAGGATCACCCTTTTGTGAGCCCATGTAATTGATAATTACACCCAAAACTAGAGCAAGTCCAATGCCTACAGGGAAAGCTACCGCCATACCTGCAATGGCTATTGCTGTAGACAGCAATATATTGGCTGCATTAAAAATAACACCACCCAGAAAAGCACTTCCAATGTTTTTCAAATCTGCTTGTGCTAGGTCATTAAGAAAGCCACGACCGCCATCGCCTATACTTCCAATGGTAAAAGCTGATATAAGCGATAATATCAGGACTCCAAGAACATAGTCCCAATAGAACAATTCGTAGCGCCAGGTTTTTCCTGCCAATTTTTGGGTGTTTCCCCACGAACCCCAACAAAGCATAGTAATTACACAAAATATAATTGCCAACGAGTAACTATTTATGATAAACATATTGATTGATTTAAGTTGATTAATACTATTTTAGTTGATTTTATAATTAAAAATTGACTTCATTTTCCTTCAAAAAATCGAGCACTTCTTTTTCAGTTGGCACGGAAGGTTGTGCTCCCATCCGTGTAACACAAAGAGCTGAAGCTGCTGAAGCAAATGTTAGTACATCGTCCCAATTTTCCCCTTTGCTAAGGCGTGCAGCCAAGGCGCCACAAAAAGTATCGCCTGCGGCAGTGGTGTCAATCGTATCAACGACAAAAGCTTGTTTATTTATTACAGTTTGTTCATTTTTTAACAAACATCCCTCTTTTCCAAGGGTAAGAACAATAGTTGAAACTCCTAGGGAAATTAGCTTTTCAATCACAGTCATCTTTCCAACCTCTTCAATCTTTTCCCCTGAAATAGTTTCAGCTTCGGTTTTATTCACCACCAGGATATCAACATTTTTTAATATGTCTTCATCTAATACCCTTGCAGGGGCAACATTCAGAATGACTTTCTTATTGTGCTTTTTAGCCAAATAACAAACTGTTTTAACGGTTTCATAAGGAATTTCCATCTGAAGCATAATAATTTCAGCGTTGGCAATATTTTCTTCGATTTTCAAAATATATTCAGGCGTCAACTTGTTATTTGCTCCCGGCGTAATTACAATACAGTTCTCGCCTTTTTCATCAACCCAAATCATTGCGGTTCCCGATGAAATTTCCTCAACAATTAAAGAAGAAGAAACATCTAGCCCTTCATTTTGATAATATTGCAGCGTATTTTTCCCATTGACATCATTCCCCAGGCAGGTGATAAACCTTACTCCTCCTCCTAACCGGTGAGCCGCAATTGCCTGATTGGCCCCTTTACCTCCCATAGCTTGCATGTATGCAATTCCTTCAATGGTTTCTCCTGAGTTAGGAAAATTCTTCACTTTTGCTATTAAGTCGGTATTTGAACTCCCGATGACTAATATTTTACTCATATATCTTTATTTTTTTTGCTAGTAAATATTTAAAAATGAATGTGAGATTCTGGTTTGTTGGATGAATACAATAGCGCATCATTTGTTTCAATCCAATAACCTTTGGGAATATACAGTGCTTTCAGAGTAACAGTATGTGCTCTTTCAGGTAAATCGTAATTCCTGGTCACATCGAGACGACGAGTCCTGAACTGAGTGGGCATTTTAACTGTTTCCTGAAATTGTCCATCCACAAAAACATCCACTTTCAGTGTTATATCGGGCAACTGATTTTCTTTAGCAGCCCATCCTGTTATTAAAAAACCGCAACCCTTCATATCAAACGAAATTTCAGGTTTGTTTGAAGTCAGCTTCCCGCCAATCTTCTTTCGCTCTTTAGGGAATATTCCGTTGAAAGCAATTTCAAGCGGTACGTTTTTAGGTTTCTGGTATTGAATTATCACCTTATCGCTTTCTTCCTTTCCTCCGTTTCGCTTAATCATTTCAACGGCATGACGGAAGCCGGTTTTATATAATTTTTGAAGTGACATATCCGTATAGCTAAAATTCATATCCACCACTTTGTCGATTCCCTGTTTCCAATAATCAGGAATTTTGCTATACCCGATCATCGTCCCCAAAATTCCGCCTGTGCTTGCCGGATTGCAGTCAGAATCGTTACCACAACGGGTACTGATATCAATCGTTGCACCATAATCACCATTACCATAAAGCAAGCCAATTACCATATAAGCAGCATTTACTTTGGCATCAATATTAAAGGGAGTAAATACTCCGTCGGGACAGCCTTTTACGTAAGTCCATTTCTTTTGAACTTCAAACCAGGTTCTTTTCCAGTCGTTGGGAAATTGTTTGTGCCATTGAATGACATCGGTAATGCATTGGTGAAATTCACTTTCAGGGGGTATTGTTGTCAGAGCTTCGTTTACGATAAAGTCAATATCATTGTAGACAAAAGCCAGTGAATACATAGCTGACACATAAATTCCGCCGTAAACTCCATCACCGTAATTCATGATATGGCCAATTCTCCAGCCTATATCAGTTGCTGAGTTAACCATACCCGGCGACATTAATCCAGCGAAGTCTGCCTCAATCTGAAAATCGATATCATCGGAGTGAGGATTGTTTTTCCAGTAACCGGAAGCGGGTGGCATAATCCCGTTAAGGATATTATATCGGGCAGCCTGATTGGCATGCCACAAGAGATAATCAGCATTTGCAAAGGCCAGTGCATGAAGTGAATCGGGTGCATCTAGTCCGTACTTTTCAAATACATCCACAAAGGTTAAATCCATATACAAATCGTCATATAAACCCGGTGCATTTTTAAAATACCAAAACATACGGGAATCATCCCACTGAATGGGCACATGGTCACCAATTAGAGTACCTTTCCATCTAAACTCAGTTGGGCCACCATAGGTACAACCAATTACCTGTCCGGCCCAGCCGCCTTTGATTTTATCCTGAAGTTCAGATTTACTGATAGCCACTGTGGTTGAGTCCGAAAACTGCTCCTTTTCTGGAGTCTGCCTGGAACATGAAATTGTCATTGCAATCAATGCAGGCAGGATATACTTTATCATTCTTGTTTCCATATTAAAGATATTTACCATTACATTACCTTTTTACCAAACTATAATGTCTCAAACTTTCCAAAAGATCTTCTATGATTGCATCTCTATTGAAATATTCCCAAAGAATAATTTTTCGTTTATTTTCAGGACGGTCCACCCATTTTTCGTCAACCATTAGGGGAGCAGGAATAATTGTGGTTTTTGCCCACTCAGGATTTTTAACAATCGCAACGGCAGCCATATCAAATAATGCACGGTACTGCTTATCCCCATGAAACTGACAGTGCTCAAACAGGCTATGTGAATAATCACCGAAACAATAGAATTCACCTCCATGCCTGCCAATAACAGGAACATCTGTTTTAGGTCCTAAACCTTTCATGATTTTTTTATCAAGAACATTTTTTTTGAAAACCTTGACATGGTCTGTGCCTGAATCTTTGCCATACCGAACAGTAACCATTTCAAATTCGATGTTGGTATCAAGCAGGAAGTTCATGGAAGGGATATCGTTTACCAGGTTATATTCTCCAGTGTCGGGGTAGTTGGCACCCAACCATACCAACCTAATTTTATCTGTAATTCGTGGTTCTTTTTCCACAGCAAGTGCAATATTGGTGAGTTTTCCTACGGCCACAACAACTAATTTGTTTTCTGATGAATAGTTTAACGCTTCTTTGATAATAAAATCAACCGCCGAAACCCCATCAAAAACTACATGGTTTATAGAATCTTTTATTTCATTGAAACTTTTATCCGCACCTTTTAACAAAGGCACCTTGCCATTTGCTTTACACAATTGCATAATACGTTGAGCTTCTGCATATTGCTTATCAATATCGCCTCCATTGCTTGTTGCATTTACTGTAATTGCTTTTGTGTCAAAAACATCAGCATTAAAGAGCAAATAAGCCAATGCATGCTGATCGTCCAATTCGTTGTTTGTATCGGTATCAAAAATTATTGGAATTCGCTTTTCTGTTTTTATACAGCTACTAAGTATAAAAATCAACAAACAAACCAAAAGTAGGTTTTTCATAATATTTGTTTTATTAATTGTTTTTTGGCGGCTTTAGCATAAGTCTGTTTATAATATCTTCATAATCCGAATTGGGAAGTACCGTTTCTAAATAGCTACGCCAATTTTGTTTCATCTTATAAGAATAGCCATTACTTAGCCGACCAGTTCCTTTATCTATCATTTTAAAATAATCAGAAGTACCACGTACAGCATACAACACAGTTAACGGATCCCAACTTGGACGGTCACAGTAACAATTGTGAAAAAATTGAAAATAAGCTGCCCTAACAGGATTTTCATTAGGTGCATTTTGTAATGGGATACCTGTTATAATATTACCACCCTGCTGACTTATAACTAGAGGTGTTGGCCAGTTTTTAAAAATATATTCTGACTCTACATTGAGGTTGTGACGCGAAAAGTTAAATCCATCATTAGAAACACCACCCATTAAAACCAACTCCTTTACCTTTGCTGCAATCAACTCAGGTTCTTCACGCAAAAGTTTACTAAGGTTATTCAAAAAACCAACACTTATAATGGTAACCGATTTATCCGGCTGGTTTTTCAGTGCATTCCTGTATACTTCAATTGCTTCAGGAACTTCATTCTCTTTAATATCATTGGGGTAGTTTGAAATAGTTTCAAGATATTGCGAATAATCAGGAGCGTCAAATTCACCTTTGAAAATTCCAATTGGGATTTTCCCTCTGCCGTACCAGGTGTTTATGGCATCGATGGCAGATGCGGCATAATGATGTGCTTCGTTATAACATACCGCTAAAATTTCTGCTTCATTATTATCAGCAAGAGCATGCAGTAATGCAAGTGCACCAACGTCATCTACATCAAGGCACATATCAGTTTCGAAAATTACTTTCTTTGGTTTATCAGCTATTACCGTTATTAACTTCTTTTTAGTTTTAACTTTCCCCGATTCGTCTGTTACTGTCAATATAGCGTTGTATTCACCTTGTGTATAATACTTGTGCTGAGTTTTTGCTCCTTCCCCTTGGCATCCATCTCCAAAATTCCACTTGTAAGTTTTAATAGCTCCATTTGGATCGAATGAACCGGAAGCATCAAATTCTACTTTCATACCACTTTTAATATGATCGGGTGTTGCTTGTAATTTTATAACAGGCTCATCCTGATATACTAATACGGTCTGTTTTGATTTTCCTATAGTACCTTTTTCATCTTTAACTATAAGTTTAATAGTATATTTTCCCGGTTTTTCAAATGAATATTTAAACGCTTTTTCGTTGCTTTTGTCCCCATCACTAATACTCCAGCTATAACTCACAATTTTTCCTTCGGTGCTGAAGCTCTTTGATGCATCAAAAAGTAATTCTTTTTTTGCAATGCTTTTATCCGGGCTAAATACAAATTGTGATTTCACCTCTGGTCCTTCCATTGAAGGGATAAAATCAATATCATTTGTAATTAGAATTTTATCTAAACGGGTTTGATCAAGCAAATAAGCAACAGTAAAAGTATGCTCTCCTTTTTCGAGCTTAAATGTTACCGGGTTATTATTGTTTGTATTATCGTGTACTTCATCCCAATGCCACCGACAAGAGATGGAAATATCTCTCCACATAATCCAATCATCATTATCCACTTTTACCCAAAAGGCATCCTCATCGTCCATGGAGGCAATTACTCGTCCCCAAATTTTATACAACCCTGTTTCTAAAACCTCAAATTTATAAATTGCATGTCCGTTGTTTGGAGCTTCTTCTTCGCTTCCGTTACCACTTTCCACCTCAATAAAACAACCGGAAGATGCAGCATTGTCATCCCATATTTTCATTGGCGGATTTATCTTTCCATTTTCAGCTTCTATCCAAATCCTTACTCCATTTTCACTTTGCTCTTCAATTGTTTTCTGACCTGAGGCTGAAAGCGTCCATAGAAATAGCAGCAATGAAAAAAGCAACAATGTTTTATTGCATAAGTAACTTTTCATAAATATATCTTAATGTTATTAAACACTATTCTTTCATCATCTGCTCAATAAGCACTGCGGCATCTCTATGCGATATAATAAGGTGATTAGTCATCCGCTTTCCGTCTACCATTGGATAAGTATAACCGTTGGATAATGAACCAGTACCACTGGCGCTTAGATCGAAAAAATCTTCTCCAATAACACCGTATAAAGTTGCAATCTGATCCCAACTACTCCTGCCCTCAAAGCTATTATTGAACCATTTATAATAAGCATCACGAACCGGACTATCCGGTGCAGATTCTAAGGACTCTCCTGTATAAATATCATATCCTTCTTGTGAAATCACAATTTGCGAAGGCCAGTTTTTTAATACATATTCCGAATCTAGAACAAGATTGTGTCTGACAAAATTGAAATCATCGTTATTTATTCCACCCATGATAACCAGTTCCTTCACTTTTGATTCCACAAGTGCTGGATACTGTTTTAATAAATCTGCTAAATTATTAAGAAAGCCAAGGCTTATTATGGTAACCGAAGTATCGGGTTGTGCCAAAAGTGTTTCGTGATATACATCCAATGCACTTGGAATTTCACTTCTGTTGTCCGGAATATCGTGGGGATATTTATTAGCAATATAGGCCAGATATCTTGAATTATCGGGTCCGTCAAGTGGCTTTTTATAAATCCCAATGGGAATATCACCACGGCCATACGAGGTATTAATTGCATCAATGGCTGCAGCCCCACTATTGTGAACCTCGTTAAAACATACAGCTAATATTTCAGCCTTTCCTTTTTTTTCGTAGTAATGTAACATAGCCAATGCACCCACGTCGTCTACATCAAAGCACATATCGGTTTCAAAGATTATTTTTTTTGCTATATTTTCAACAACCGGTTTAACAGGAGTAACATCACCATCATCTTTACATGCATTCACAAATGCAATGATGAAAAGTAAGATCAGAAATGGATATATTTTTATAATGGATTTTTTCATATATATTTTGAATTATACCTTTCTTATTAGAATACTAAATCATCATCTTCTATTGAGAAAAACAAAATATTAAGTTAGAAGTTACCTTTCAAGCAAGGCAACTTCTAACTAGTTAACAACTATTTAGTTTTGAAGTGGACCATTTGAAAAGACCACCTTAGCTATATTTAGTTCAAAACCTGGATAAGGATCTGGTCCTGCCCAAGGATTTCGCATAAACATTCCAACTGCATTGAAATTTTCAGGAATATTTTCTACACCACCATAAATCTTGGCAACAGAGAATGAGTACCACATCCATTTACCATCAGTCTTATTAAAATTACCCTCACCATTGGCCATTACATCATTTGCTGTCTGACTAGGATTTAAATCTGCCCATCCCTCGATAGTTCCATCATCATTAACTTTAGCGTAATCTGCATAGGCCACAGAACTTCCGGTATTAATAAGATAGTTGAAATACAGGTTGTCATAGTCTTTAATAGCATCACTAAACCCTTCACCTCCATTAGTTGTTGTGAAGAAGCCGTAAGGTACGTTTCCGCCCCCAGCTGGATTAATTACATCTTCACCGCCAACGTTCTTATTTACTGAATGATCATTCAGGGAATAATAATGACTATACCCACCTGGTATAGAAACACCGGCACCTACATTTAAATCAAATCCTTGCTCTTCAAAAGTCTGAACTTCTACCCAATCATTGGGAGTCCATTGAGGAATATCTGCATCATTACCAGTTGAAAAATCGAATATGGTAATCAATGGTTTTTGAATAGGTCCTTCAGTGACAACCATTTTAGCAATGTTTATTTGGAAACCAGGATAAGGATCCGGTCCTGCCCATGGGTTTCTAATTAACAATCCTGAACTTTCAAGTTTTTTTGGTGCTTCAGTACCTAACACATCACTAAGTTTGAAAGAGTACCACATCCACTTTCCATGGGTTTCCAAAAACATTCCAGATTCCATATTAGCAAAGTTTCCACCTGGCGCTTGTCCTGGATTAAAATCTATTTGATTACCTGCTGTAGCAGAGTAACTCAAATAAGCTACATAATCGCCTGTGTTTATCAATACTGACACATAAGGGCTGCTATAATACTGAATATCGAAGCCAGCTCCATTATTATCGGTATTAAAGTAACCATAGGGTGCATTTCCACCGCCAGCTTGATCCCAATTGATGTCGTTCAAGGCATAATAATGTTCATAGCCCTCAGGAGGAAGAATATTGTCATTTAAGTCATAACCAGATTCAGCAGTACGTACTTCTGACCAGGTTGAGGCTGTCCATGAGGGTAAGGCTCCTTTTGTTGCAAAATCAATTATTACAACTTCATCTGGTATTTCAATCTCACCACCACCTTCAACAATAATATTTACTACTTCGGGGCTTTTTTTCTTATAGACGTTTTCAACAATTAAATAACCTGAGTTACAAGTGGCCAAAACCTTAATAACCATTTCTGTACTATCGCTAGAAATTGACTTGATTTGGGCATTACCCCCACCAATGGTTACATTGGTTATATAGTTAAATACCCCCTGAACAATAATTGTGTCATTTATACTAACTCTTGTTGCAGAGGCAGAAGTAACTTCTGGTACTGGTAGATGAATGTCATAATCCTCTGACCATTCCCTTTCTTTGTCGCAACTTGTTACTAGAAGCGAAATTATAACTGTTAATATGAGATAAATCGTATTTTTCATGATATTAATTTTTAGTATACATCGATTAACTGTGTTAAGTTCCATTGGATAGCTTCGACTCCCGGTAAAGGAAATACTGGAATATCCTTTATTCCTCTAGGGCCTTCAATACATCGAGCTTGGCAATTAGCTCGGATATCCATATTTGCAAACCTTAATTCGGTAGCTAATGGGTCTTTTGAACTAGCCTTTTTCACATCCAAACGATCCAAGTACCGACCAGTACGTACCAAATCCCAATAACGTTGACTTTCCAAGGACAACTCTACTGCTCTTTCATGCCATATCGCCTCAAGTAAATCAGTTCCAGACGCATTAACTATCGGTAATGTATTCGAATTCCCTGTTGGCACATAACCAGTGCTTCCATTAGAATAACCTTTGCAATAAGTACTGTTTCTTGCACGGTCCCTAACTTTTTCAAGGTCCATTAGTGCTTCTCCAGTTTTCCCTAAATGATAAGATGCCTCGGCATGCATTAACAATACATCAGCATACCTTATTACTCTAACATTCCTGGCTCCATTTGATGGCGCCAGACTGAGGGCGTCTGCTTCTAGTACTGGATCAATAGCAATCTTTCGATTGTAATATTCTGATTGCATTTGGCTAAGATCGAAATTTCGTGGAATACCATAAACAATGCCACCGTTGTAATTTGGTCCATAGACGCTTGAACTTAACCGTGGATCCCCATCTTCAAATTCATCAACGAGCAATTGTGAGGGTTGAAAATAGCCCCAACCACCAGGAAGGCCTTCGTTATCAGCTCCCCTGATGCCGCACCTGATTTGAAAAGTATTTCCAATTGCAGAGTTGCTTGCACCAATCCCCTGATTTAATGAAGCAGATTCTCCATATTGAACTTCAAATATCGATTCAACATTATTTTCCCCTTCTGGTTCAAATATACTCGCATAATTAGATGCTAAATCATATTCACCAGAAGTAATTACAGTATTGGTATAACTGTATACAGAATCCCATAAGGATTCATTTGCCTCCTTATCCATACCAACCTGTAATAAATATAAGCGTGCCAGCATAGCTTGAGCTGCTCCTTTGGTAGCTCGTCCCATGTCCTCAACGGCATATTCGCTTTTTTCTGGAAGATTGGATATTGCATTTCTAAAATCGTTGGCAGCCAACATATAACCATCATGAACAGTTTCTTGTACTGCATTTCCATAATCAGCAGGATAAATGATATCGGTAGGGAGTGGTACACTTCCGAAGACTTTCACCAAACGCAAAAAGAAATTCCCCCTCAAAAATAGAGCTTCTGCCATAAGTCTTTTCTTAAGCAATTCATTTATAGGCGCTTCAGGTAGGTTCGTCAATACATAATTGGCTTTGTAAATACCTCTGTAACACCGTTTCCAAATCCCATTAAGTATAATTTCATCGGTAAATGGACGCCATTCTATCATTCGCTCTAAATCATCATAATCACCTTTAACGGATCCCATTTCAGAAAAATCGGCAAGCATTTCACCAATTTCGAAATAATTGCTTTCCAATTGACCATTTCCCCAACGGTGACTTTTGGCCATTTCATTGTAAATAGCATTAACTGCCATAATTGCATTTTCATCACTAGTAACAAAATTTTCACCGGTTCGCAGAGAGCTTGGTTCGATATCCAATCGATCGGTACACGAATAGGTTAGCAATGCGATTATGCCAACTATTAATACTGGTATGTTTATAAATTTTTTCATTTTTTACCCTTTCTTAAAATATTAAATTAACTCCACATGAAAATATTTTCGATAGAGGATATGTACCATAATCTACACCTCCGCTTAATGTGCCGTAAGATACGGGCTCAGGATCCCATCCAGAATATTTTGTTATTGTAAATAGATTTTCTCCTGAAAAGTAAATTCTTAGTTTATTTATATTTACTTTTTTGGTTAAATATAGAGGAAAAGTGTATCCTAATTGTATTGTTTTTAGCCTTAAATAGCTGCCATCTTCAATAAACCTGTCGGAGAAAGTACTTGTATTTCCATTAACGTCAGCTATATCAAGTCGAGGTATATCAGTTATATTTCCAGGGGTAGAACGGTTCCACATGTCAGCATGCCAGTTGCTTTTTATGTTTGACCCTTTGATATATACGTATTGCCCATTTACTATTTTATTGCCATACGAACCTAATAAGAAACAAGAAAAATCTAAGCCCCTCCACGTAGCATTGAGATTGATGCCTCCTGTAAAATCAGGAATAGCACTCCCCAGATCTTGTCTGTCAGTAGATTTGTCAATTTTATGGTCACCATCAAAGTCGACAAAATAAACATCTCCCGGCTTTGCAGTCGGCTGATATTGAGGATACTCTGCATGTAACTGATCAAGTGTTTCTTGTGTAAAAATACCATTGGTTTTTAAGCCGTAGAAGGCGCCAATTTCACCACCTGTCTCTGTGTGTGTTGTGGGGTCAAGACGGGCAACAAATCCATTCCATATAGGTGTTGATGTCCCTAAACTTATAACTTTGTTTTTGAATTTAGCAACATTAAGATCTACTCTAAAGTTAAAGTCGTTTATGGTTTGTTTGTATCCAAGAAGAAATTCAAGTCCTTTGTTTTCCATTGAACCAATGTTGGCAGGTACTGCTCCATAGCCTACATACATTGGAACCGATGGAGTAGCAATCATGTCTCTTGTCGTATTTTTATACGCATTAAATTGAAAGTTCATCCTATTATCTAACAAATAGAGGTCAAGGCCAACATTAAATGTTTCTGTAGTTTCCCACTTTATTTCCTTATTGGCTAGATTGTCAGGATAATATCCATTAACTACATTATCGCTAAACACATAAGAGTTGCTTTCTGTGGAAATGGTAGCGGCATAAGCATATGGATTATTCAGAGAGTTTTGGTTACCCACCATTCCCCAGCCGGCATTTAGTTTCATCCCACTAATGATATCAACATCTTGTAAAAAGGTTTCATTTTTAACATTCCATGCTAATGCTGCTGAAGGAAATAATCCCCATCTATTTTTATCTATAAACTTTGAGCTTCCGTCGGCCCGTAGAGTAGCAGTAAAATAATAGCGGTCCAAAAGACTATAATTAATTCTGGAAAAATAAGATAACAAGGCGGACTCATTAAAATTTCCACCTAAGTTTTTTCTTTCCGGATTGCCAGCTAAATCAAAATACATTTGGTTGGGATCATTGGGAATATCGAATGCTTGAGCAAAATTCCAGCTGTTCTCAAACTTCTGGAATTCACTACCAAGCATGGCTTTAAAATTATGCGCTCCCACCTCTTTTCTATAAGTAAAATATCCTGATAACAAATACGAAACATTTGTGCGCTCGTTTTGATACAAACTACTTTCAGTATTATAGTTATTTGTACTTACAAAATACTCAGGCCAGAAACCTTTCCCGTTTACAGTGCTCCTATCATAACCAAAATTCACGTCAAAAAACAATTCTTTGACAAACAACTCTTTAACGTGTAGAGCTGAGCTTCCAATTATTCTGTTTGATTTAGCCAAACCATTATTTTTCGAATAATCTACCGTTAAGGCAGGATTTGAAGCTTCGATATTATTAAAGGTCTTAGCACCATAATTATTTGTGTTTTTGTCCCAAGCTACGGCTATTGGATCCATGTAAAGCATGGATGTAAATATGCCATTGTTAACCCTATGATTGTCTGAAGTGCTATAATTAACATCCATATCCCATGTGATTTTATCAGTTATGTAGTAGCTGTTGTTCAATCTTAAGATCAACCGTGTATAATCGTTGTACTTCACAAGGCCGTCAGTGCTATTGTAGCTAGTTGAAAAAAGAAATTTATTCTTATCACTACCCCCCGTTACAGTGGCGTACAAATTTTGAATTGGAGTGTTTTCTTTTAATATTTCTTTTTGCCAATTAGTACCTTCAGATTTGTTGTCGATAACGAATTGTGTTATTTTATCTTCATAGGGTGTGAGCGTCACTCCTGAATTTGTCTGAGCTTCACGGTATAAAGTTGCAAATTGCCAAGCATTAAGCATATCAATTGTTTTATTGGTAGACTGAAAGCCCATATTATAATCAACATTAAATGCCAATTGATTACTGGTTGCTTTATTGGTCGTAACCAATATTACTCCATTTGCTCCGCGAGAACCATAGATGGCTGTAGCAGAAGCATCCTTTAATACTTCTATCGATTTAATATCATTTGTAGCCAAGTAGTCTATGTTGTTTGTAATAAAACCATCAACAACATAAATTGGATCACTGTTATTTATTGTTCCAACACCTCTAATCCGAACCTTCACACCTTCTCCTGGAGCACCTGAGTTGCTGGTAATATTAACTCCTGGAACCTTCCCTTGAAGAGATATAAGGGCGTTTTGCGAACTTACTTGATCTAATTTCTCACCTTTAACAGAATTAACAGCACCTGTGATATCACTTTTTTTAGAAATACCATATCCAATAGCTATCACCTCATCAAGTCCAATAAAAGCATCTTTTAATATTACATTAATAGTAGTGTTACCATCAAAAGTAATCTCTTGTGATTCCATTCCAATAAAGGAGAAATTCAAAACGGTTCCATCAGTAACATTTTGCAATTGATAGCTCCCATCAGAATTTGTAACTGTACCTTGTGTAGTTCCTTTAATCACAATTGTCACTCCGGGTAGTGATTGGCCGGTCTCGTTAGAAACTTTACCGGAAACTGTAAAATTTTGTTGGCCATAAGCAAAGTAATTAAAAACAACAAAGACTAAGATAAACAAAGAACCTTTTAAGTTCAATGTTTTGCGCAAAATTCTACCTGTTGAATTCGCGAAAATCTTTGTTAACATACTGTTTTGTTGTCGCTTTTGATTCATATTATTATGATTTTAATTTAATTCATCTGTACAAAGAAAATAATTTATTTTCATTTGAACAAACGTTTGTTCAAATATTTTAATATTTTCTTATTAATATTTTCACACTCTGGAAATAGTATTTCGTAATTTCTTGACAATATGATAGATAGTTCTTTTTATAAAAATGAGTTTAAATCAAATATTTCTATTAACTTTGCGCAAACGTTAATTTGACATGATTTTATGAGTTCCAAAATTAAAATTATAGATATTGCAGAGAGAACAGGCTTGTCAACTACTACTGTTTCAAGAGTTTTGACAGGGAAAGCAAAACAGTATAGAATAGGGAAAAGATCCCAACAAATAATCGAAGAGGTTGCAAAAGAATTAAATTATATTCCCAACCATTTTGCTGCAACCCTGAAATCAGGGAAAACCAATACGATTAGTCTTATTGTTCCTACTTTAGGCAATCCTTTTTTTGCGAATATTGCCAGCTTAATCAATAATGAAGTAAGAAAGCTAGGTTACACTCTGATTATTTCTGACAGCAACGAAGATATTGAGACCGAAATTTTGGAAATTCAACAACTTGTTTCTCGGAATGTAGAAGGTTTTATAATAATTCCAAGTGGTGAAAATTTTGAACATATTGAGCAAATATATAGCCAGGGTTTACCTTTGGTTTTATTAGATCGTTATTTTGAGAATAGTAATCTTCCTTATATTTCTACTGATAATTACCAAGGTGCAATTACTGCAACAAAGTATTTGATCGAGCATGGTCACACTTCAATAGCATGTATCCAAGGAGTTAAATCATCAACTCCCAACAAAATGAGGATTAAAGGATTTAAACACGCAATGCAAGAGGAAGGCCTCACAAACATTCATGTAATTGGCGATGATTTTAGTGTACAGAACGGTTATCAAGAAACTAAACTTTTATTACGTTGGAAAGAACGACCAACTGCTATTTTTGCATTAAGCAACACAATTACAATGGGATGCTTAAAAGCTTTAAAAGAGGAAAATATAAAAGTACCAGATGATATTTCAATAATTACTTTTGACGATCACCTGTATCTTGATTTTTTGGAAACACCAATAACATGCATTGCTCAACCGGTTGAGCACATATGTAAGATTGGCTTAAAGTATTTATTTTCTAAACTAAATAATGAATTGGAATTAATTACTGATCATGTTATGTTAAGACCAGATTTAAAAATACGAAACTCTGTCAAAAAGATGTCTTAATTATCTCGAAAAATTTCTACATATTCTAAAAGGGTTTGGGCTAATCTAAATTATATTAAATTAAAATCGCACTTTTGTTCTATATTTTGAAATGATTAAAACAGGAGAAATTTTTTTCGAGAATATAATTTACT
>JAGGUP010000156.1 GCA_021158405.1 Bacteroidales bacterium | reverse complement strand
TGCTATAATCTATATTTCCATCCGTATTTTCATCGATATTATATTCTCCATCAACTAAAGGACTTATCTGATTATTGGTAAGAACATCAAACCTATCGCGATAGCTGTCTGCCATAGGATTAGAGATTGTTTTAAACGCACTGTACTTTCCGCTAGCAATAAAAGGTTGTCCCCAATATTGAAGTGTTAAATCGGGTGTTACATTATAGCTGATACGAATAGAAGCGCTCAACACTTTTTGATCGATAGAAGCAAATAAATAGCGATCGTCTCCACCAAAAGATTCTCTTCCAATATACTGCAATTCATTAAACGATTTATTGAATCGTGGATTAAAAGAAACGGTTAGCGTATTGATTGGTTTATATGTAAATCCTGACCCAACAGAGAAAGTTTTGGAACTCCCATCAAAACCTCTTCCAAAATTATTGTAAACATAAAAATGAAGCTTCTTCCTACTGTCTGTACTCACATTATACTGAATACTATTACTTCCTTCTGTTCGCATTCTTGGGCCACCTCTTAGACTTGTATTTGAAATCCCATTTGTATTTAAATTATAATGTCCCCAAAAATTCCAGAAATTTTTAAAGTTCATATTTCCATTAAATTCAAGACCATGGCCCAATAAACTTCCTCCAAAATCCCAAACATTATAATAATCGCCACTTAAATTCCAAGAGCGATAAATCCCTTTTGGTTCCCAAACACGGTATTGGCCCCAAAACATAGTAAACAACTGGTCAGCCTGACGAAGATATCCCATATCATTCAATTCAAAACCTGGAGTTTTCCACAGAACCACAGCCAAATGCGTCCAATGCCCTTTTTGTCGGATAAGCTGCAAACGCCCACCAGAACCCATTAATGAAGTCTTCGTTGGATCGTAATTTACATAATCATTATCTTCTCTCTGGAAATAGCGAGCAGAGGATTCTTGCGTTCTTGTAATCGCATCAGCTGTTCCATTAACTTGACTAAAAGCGGCATTTACGTTAAACATCCATACTTTTTTCTTAAAATACTGCGTGAAATCTACACCTCCGGTATAGGCATCTTTATGAAAATAATCTTCCGTACTTGTATCTGTCCATCGGTTGGTACTGGTAATCATTCCTCCAATAATTGTATTTCCATCGTTATAATCTTTTTGTACTCTCGCTAAGAAGTAATTCGTTAGTGGTTCAACGGTTTCATAACGGCTAGTCCCATTATCATCAATTTCTGCTCTTCCTTCAGCAGTAACACTTTCCATGACCCCAATCGATAAACCATTGCTGGTTTTTCCAGTCAGTTTAACCGCTCCAATAATCGGCGTATTCACAGGAACACGAGCATACTCATTACTATTTAAATCGGGGTATAGTCTTGGCCTGCGGCCGATACGACGAGAATAAAACAAGTTATCATTTCCAACACCTCCATCGCCAATGCCTATTCCAAAAGTAGTAATATTTGCACCCTCAATAAAAAACGGACGTTTTTCTTGAAAATACGATTCGTAGGCTGTGAGGTTCACTTCTGAGGGATCTGCTTCTACTTGACCAAAATCGGGATTGATTGTTAAGTCGAGTGTTAAATTATTGGTCACTCCAATTTTAGCATCAATACCACCATTTATATCATAATCTTTCCCATCAGCAAATGGATTTCCAGTTTCAGCTTCATAAGTTTCTAGTTTAGCAATGCCATAAGGGGTAATATCAAATATTTTCCTAGGCTTAATCTCTTTCAAACCATCCATTTCACCAAATAAGTGAACCATTCCCGGAGCATCTTTTGAAATATGCTGCCAAAAATCAAGTTCATTATGGCGGTAGGTTTGACGGAAAACTTCTAAGCCCCAAACGCCATCAGATTCTTTTTCAAAACGCAACTGACTGAATGGTATTTTCATCTCGGCCAACCAGCCTTCATCGGTTAAATCTACTTTCACCCACCAGTTTGGATCCCACGATTGATCTTCATTATTTCCATCTTCGGTTAGCATCTGATCGAACTTAACACCACCTGCACTAACGGCAAACATAAAGGCTGTTCGCAAATCGTGATAACTATCAAAAGCTATTCCAACAAAATCGCCATCAGGATTATCACGTCGAGTTAAGCGCTGAACAATACTATCTGGACTGGTATCAAAAGCTTTAATAGCCACGTAAAGGTTATCTTTATCAAACAACACTTTAAACTCTGTTCTCTGTGTTGCTGCGGCATCGTTATAAGGTTCAAATTGAGTAAAATCATTTATCCACTCACCAGAATTCCAAGCTTCATCGTCTAACTTAGCATCAATTGTAGGCGCTTTTGCTATTTCTGTTGCTGTATATTTTTTCTTTAGATTGTCTTGACTAAAAGCAATACTAGGAAATAGTATTATTGCACAATAGGCTAAATAAACTAGTTTTTTCATCAAATTGTAGTTTTGGTTTGTATTATTTCTTTACTTCTTATAGACAACATTTTTTCAAATCCGTTACAGTAAAACCGGATTTTATTCGTTAAAAATCTCCTAATTTGAAATAAAAGAAAGCAAGTCCTTAAATTTTATTAAAATCTAGACAATTCAAAGCAACGCAAACGTCCTTGTCTGTAAAAAACTACTATTTTCGCATAAACATTTAAATATATACATTTTGAGATTTTTATTAATATTATTTCTAATTTTTATAATCGGACCCTATATTTTTCGTTCGTTGATGCCCCTCTTATTTAAAAGCTTTATGAAACGAGCACAAAATCAGATGAATAAACAATATCAACAACAAAATTCTTCACCAAAAAAAGAAGGAGAAATAAATGTAACTCAAACTTCTAAATCCAAAGCTCACGGTGAAAAAGAAAAATTGGGTGATTATGTTGATTTTGAAGAAATTAAAGATGATAAACCCAAACAATAATCCGTAATATGATGGATCTAAAAAGTTTGAAACAAGTTCTCCCCTATTTGGCAGCTATCCTTATTTTTATAGTCCTGAGTTTTGCCTTTATGAGCCCTATACTTCAAGGTAAAAAACTAAAACAGCACGATATAACTGTTTTCAAAGGAATGTCCAAAGAGATTTCTGATTTTCGTACAAAAACGGGTGAAGAACCTTTATGGACGAATGGAATGTTTGGAGGAATGCCTTCTTATCAAATTTCTACGCTCTACCCAAATAACTGGGTAAATAAAATAGATAAAGTTTTCAAACTTGGCCTTCCCCATCCGGTTAATTTAATGTTCTTGTATTTTATTGGCTTTTTTATTCTTTTGATCGTACTCAAAGTAGATCCATGGTTAGCAATAATAGGTTCTTTCGCCTTTGCGTTTTCGAGCTACTTTATAATAATTCTGGGAGCAGGGCATAATTCCAAAGCGCATGCAATCGCATATATGGCACCTATTGTAGCTGGAATTATTTTAACCTATCGAGGAAAATATTTATTGGGAGGAATTCTTACCGCTTTATTTGCTGCTTTGGAAATCACCGCCAATCACTTACAAATTACCTATTATTTATTATTCTTCATACTGATTTTAGTCGTTTCTATTCTAATTGATCACCTAAAAAGAAAGGCATTCCCCAATTTCATAAAAGCGAGTGGAGTACTTCTCATTGCTGCTATTTTAGCTGTTTTACCCAATATTACAAATTTATTAGTCACCTCTGAATATTCTGCTCAATCGATGCGAGGAACTTCAGAATTAGTAAAAAAAGGGAATATACAAACAAGTGGCTTGGATAAAGATTATGCTACTCAATGGAGTTATGGAATTTCTGAAAGCCTGAGCCTCTTATTTCCAAATGTTAAAGGAGGTGCTTCAGGTGCATTGGCGGCTAATGAAAACGCTATGGGACATGTTGATCCTCGCTTAAAAAATGCAATTTCTCAAAATAGAATTTCATCTTATTGGGGTGACCAACCATTTATGTCGGGACCAACTTATGCCGGAGCAATCATTGTGTTTCTATTTATTCTTGGATTGTTTTATTTGAAAGGTTATTTAAAATGGGCTTTGGTGGCTGGAACAATTTTTAGTATTGTATTGGCTTGGGGTAAAAACTTTATGCCTGTTACTGAATTTTTTCTGGATTATGTACCTTTATACAATAAATTCCGAGCGGTAAGTATGATATTGATCTTGGCTGAATTTACTATTCCAATTTTAGCAATACTTACACTGTGGAAAATAATTAAAGAACCGAAAATAATTCAAACTAAAAAGAAAGAATTCCTTATTGCTTTCGGATTAAGCGGTGGTCTTCTTTTGATTTTCTATTTTCTTCCCAATGTATTTTTCAATTTCCTTAGCCAAATGGAAGCTGATCAATTATCGAATAATACGAATCCACAAGTTGTAGAATTTGTAAATAATATTGAAGCCGCTCGAATAAGCATATTTAAATCGGATGCCATCCGTAGTTTTATGTTTATTCTGCTCATAGCCATTGCGCTGTATACGTATTCTCTTCAAAAAATAAACAAATCCATTCTGCTTATTATTACGGCAGTCTTGCTTTTGGCAGACATGTTTACTGTAAACAAACGTTTCATAAATGATGAGAATTTCGAAAGGAGATCCAAAGTAGAAAATCCATATACACCATCATTAGCCGATAATAGTATTTTGGCAGACAAAAGTCTGGATTATCGTGTACTAAACCTCGGCAATCCTTTTAATGATGGAGCAACCAGTTATTTTCATAAATCTATTGGAGGTTATCATTCCGCTAAATTAGGTAGATATCAAGATTTAATTGATTTCAGACTTCAAGCGGAAATTAATCAATTGACAACAGTTCTTCAAAATCCGGATGGTGTGGATATTAACAATCAGCTCAAGAGTTTAGACGCTATTAATATGCTCAATACGAAATACATCATTTATAATCCAGAAGCTGTACCAATCGAAAATCCATATGCCAATGGAAATGCTTGGTTTGTGAACAAATATGAGCTGGTTGAAAATGCAAATGAGGAAATGAATCGTTTGGCAACTCTTGATACCAAAACAATTGCTTTAGTAGATAAACGTTTTGAGAATCAATTACATGAACTTTCTATCTCATACAAGCCTGACAACTCCATTCATTTAATTGATTATCAACCCAATCATTTAATTTACAAAACGAAAACAGATTCTGATCAATTGGCTGTTTTTAGTGAGATTTATTATGATAAAGGATGGAATGCCTATATCGATGGGGAGCTAGCCCCTTATTTCAGAAGCGATTATACACTTCGTGCGATGGTTGTTCCTGCAGGTATACATACGATAGAATTCAGATTTTTACCAGAAAGTTATTATTTTGGTGAAAAGATTGCGCTACTTGGCTCTATCCTCCTTTTTATTTCATTGATAGGAATTGTAACAAAAGAATTGATTTTCTATTTTAAATATAATAGACTGACTAAATGAGCGATAGGAAAGTTTTGATATTGACTTATTACTGGCCTCCAAGTGGTGGAGCCGGCGTACAGCGCAGCTTAAAATTCGCCAAATACTTACCTGAATTCAATATTGAACCAATCATTTTAACTGTAGATGAAAACTCGGCTACTTATCCCATCCTTGACGAAAGCTTGAATCTGGAGGTTCCTGAAAATCTAAGCGTAATCAGAACCAAAAGTCGTGAACCTTTCGCAGCTTACAGTAAGCTAAGTGGCAAAAGAGAAGTGCCACGTAGTGGATTTTCAAATGAAAGCAGTCCCGGATTTAAAGAAAAAATTATGCGTTTTATCCGTGGTAATTTTTTTCTGCCTGATGCAAGAAAAGGATGGAATAAATATGCGATACAAGCAGCAGCTAAACTCATTGAGGACAATAAGATCGATGTTATTTTAACCAGTAGTCCTCCACATTCTTCACAGCTTATTGGATTAAAGTTAAAAAGGAAATACAATCTTCCCTGGATTGTTGATCTTCGCGATCCATGGACCGATATCTATTATTACAAACAACTTTACCCTACTTGGATTGCTAAAAAAATAGACGCTCATTATGAGCATATGGTTTTAGAAAAAGCGGATAAGATTATTGTGGTAAGCGAATCAATTAAGATTCTCTTTTTAAAAAAAAATAAGGAAATTACTCCAAATAAAATTATCGTTATACCAAATGGATATGATGTTGATGATTTTTCAAAAACACAGTATCCAAAAAATAAAGTATTTACTATTTCTTATACCGGAACCATTGCAAAAGCATACGATATAGAAACATTTTCCTTAGCTTGCAAACTTGCATTTACAGATAAAAACAGGGATGTAAAAATAAGGTTTGTCGGTAGTTCGGGCAATCTTCCATTAACCGTTTTAAAACAATATGGCTTATCTGATTTTACAGAAATCCTACCTTCGGTAGATCATAAAACTTCAATATTTTATTTACAATCAAGTGATGCATTATTGCTATTGATACCAGACAGTCTTGAAAATAAAGGTATTTTAACAGGAAAACTATTCGAATACCTGGGATCAGGAAAGCCTATAATTGGCATTGGGCCTACAGACGGAGATGCAGTAAAAATAATTTCGGAATGTCAAGCGGGAAACCTTGTGCAGTTTGGCAATGCTAAAGCCTTAATTAATTATCTGGATCAGCTTTACTTACTTTGGAAAAAAGACCAGCTTACTCCATCGAATGAGAATAGGGAAAAATACACTCGCAAAGCTCAATCTGAATTACTGGCAAAAGAAATAAGAGCTTTGTTTTAAAGTTTAATCTTCGTTGAGGATATGTTGAACGAAAGAAGGAATATCGTAATTAGGTTGAGTAAGTACTTTTTGTAATTCGTTAATAATCACAAATTTCTCTGTCAAAGTTTCATCTTTCGATAAAATATCGCTAAAAATTGTGACCGCATTTTTTCCTTCTAACACCATGTTGGAAATATTTTCAGAGAAAAAGCCTTTTCCTATTAACAATCCCAAAGTTCTATTACGGCTTAAATCATTGAGAGCCGTTAATCCAAAATCGCCAAACCCACAATACTTAAAAATAGTTTTCTTAGCTCCTCCAAAATGAATAAGAATACTTCGCATTTCATAAAATGCTTTTGTTAAGAACATAAAGCGAAGATTAGGGGAATCGAACTGAGCATCAAGTATTCCGGTGGCAATGGCATAGATGTTTTTCATAGTACTTAAAAGCTCCACTCCACGCAAATCTGTCGAATAATCGAGATATACATTAGTCCCCTGAACCATCTTTTTCATCAGTGGAAAAAGGTCTTCATGAACGGAAGTAAAAGTAAACGCTGTCGGAATTTTATCAATTAAATCACGAGCAAAAGTAGGCCCTTTTATTGTTGCAACTTTTTGACTTACATGAGCTTGTAAACTTTCTGCAACAGTAAAATACTCATCTTTGCTCAGCCCTTTTGCCATATTAATTAAAACTGCATCAGGAGCAATAAATCTTTCATTTTCCATTACAAAATTCACCAATACGGAAGAAGGAATTGCAAGGAAAATATATTTGTTCTCCGAAAGAACATTGATATCACCTGTTGCTTTAAGTCGCCAGGTTAATTTTGTATTTGGAAAATATTTTAAATTGTATTGCGTCTGAACGATTGATTCTACTACAGCAGGTTCAATTGAATACAATACGACTTCAAGGTCGGGGTTATTAGCTAATGCATTAGCTAATGCCGTTCCAATTGCTCCAGCACCAACAATACATATTTTTGTTTTTTCTTCTTCCATAGAAAAGGAATTATAAGATGCGAATATACAAAATATAGTCTGTTTTTATCACCTCATACGCTTAGAAAACTCGTGCTAATCCTCTTTTGGCCTACATAAAAAAGTATATTTTATATTTCATCAGCGGTTTGCAATCAATTTTTTTACTTTAGCATAATATTTCTTATCCATATGGGAGTTATTCAACGACAAAGCATTTCCGGTTTCATTTATACACTTATCGGGGTTCTGTTGGGCTTTATTACAACAGGGCTATTAATGCCTCGCATTTTTCTACCAGAAGAAATTGGGCTGCTTCGTGTTCTTCTTTCCTATGCTAATGTTTTGAGCACACTAGCCGTATTAGGGTTTAGTGTTGTAAGCGTTAAAATGTTTCCCTTTTTCAGGGATGACAAAAGCAAACATCATGGATTTTTTGGTTTAGCTCTACTTATTGGATTTATTGGATTCACGCTTGCTAGCCTTGTCTATCTTGGTTTTCACGATTTAATTATTGAAAGCGGAGCGGAAAAATCGCCCTTATTTGCGCAATTCTATTATCTGGTCATTCCTCTCACTTTTTTTCTGATGCTCTATATTATTGTAGACACTTATTTTAGAGTTTTATATCAGGCCGTTATTGGAATTATATACCGTGAAATTTTCCAGCGATTCTTAGTTCTTATCGTTTTCAGCCTATTTCTATTAGGTTATTTAAGTTTTACAACGAATGTATACCTTTATATTTTAGCCTACAGCTTACCATCCGTATTTATGCTGGGCATTCTCCTAGGTAAAGGCGACTATAGTATAATTCCAGATTTCAAATTTCTCAAAAAACCTTTACTGAAAAAAATTGGGCACGTTGGTTTATTTGGAATTTTTAGCAGCTTTTCAGGCATCTTGGTTATCAATATTGATATTTTGATGCTTAGTCATATAGAAGGGCTGGCACAGACTGGAATCTATGCCATTACTTTTTTCTTTGGTGCTTTAGTCTTGATACCTTCGCGTTCTATGACAAAAATAAGCTCTGTAATTATTGCTGATGCTTTTAAACGAAACGATTTAGTAGAAGTAAATACCATTTATAAAAAGAGCAGTATAAATCTTGGGATTATTGGCATGCTTATTCTCATCGGTTTGTGGGGGAATATGGACAATATTTTCTTGATTATTGGTGAAGAATTTCGAGCAGGTTATTGGGTTATATTGCTTATTGGGTTTGCCAATTTATTGGATATGCTAATGGGAGTTAGTAATCAGATATTTTTCAATTCGAAATACTATACTACTTCTGCTTATTTGAGTTTCTTCTTTATGTTACTTTTGGTTGCGAGTAACCTTCTGTTAATTCCTGAATTTGGACTTGTAGGTGCAGCAATAGCTTCCCTCTTTTCAAAATTCATTTACAATTTATTCAAATATATCTTCTTGTGGAAGAAATTTAATTTCCAGCCTTTTAACTGGAAAACATTGCGTTTGATAAGCATTGGATTAGTTACAGTTTTCCTTATTCAGTTCCTTCCAACATTGCCAAACTTTATAATTGATATCGCTGTACGTAGCTCTATTATTAGCATTATTTTTAGTGCCGCTGTTTACTTTTTCAAACTCAGCAAGGACTTAAACTTGTGGGTTGAAAAGATTTGGGGGATTGTTTGGAAGAGGTAAGTTTACTATATTCGCTCAGCAACTACAGCATAAATTCTAGGATAAAATCGTCTTAGAATTGGACGAAATCCAATCTTCTTATCGTGTATTTTCCACTTTTCAGTATGAATTACTTTCCAGCCAGTCCGCTCAAGAAGCATATCAAATTGCCAATCTTCAAATTCATGATAATGCTGATCCCATTCATCAGAAGGATTCCTATAGGCTTTAGCGAACCATAAGCTTAAAGGCACTGTTGCAATTAACTTATTAGCTTTAATTTCACTCAATACCTGAAATGGGTTAGTTAAATGCTCAAATATCTCAAACGCTGTAACTACATCAACATTTTTATTGCCAATCCAATCGGCATCGATATCTAGATCAAGTCCCTTTGGAGTATTTTCAACTCTGTATTCAT
>JAGGUP010000144.1 GCA_021158405.1 Bacteroidales bacterium | reverse complement strand
GACAATGGTTCCGGAATCTCAGCAAAAAATCAAACTTTGATATTCAAGAAATTTGAACGTTTAGATCAAGTTAAAACCGAAGGCTATGGTTTAGGACTTTCCATAGTAGAACGTATTGTTGAGAAACTAGGAGGTGAAGTCAGTTTAGAAAGTGAAATGGGAAAAGGGAGCAAATTTTGTTTTACGCTGCCATTGGCGGAAGAGAAATAAAAATGGGGGAAAACCCACGCTCGGCTTAATCTCTGATTAAGTCGAACAGAAAAGCTTGTCTCTGACAAGCAAAATAGACGAATATTTAAACAGTGAGGAGGCTGTTCTTGATCATCTAATTATTACCGATGAATCTTACAAATTTTTAGCTGATGAAAATATGTTTTAGAATTAAGGGGCTAAGCCCTTTTTTTTGTTTACTTTTGAATAAAGCACTGATTTTGTGGAAGATTTAAAATATTATTGTAATTTTGTGAGTATAACATATATACATAGTTTCATATATTAAAACACTGACCAATTTAAACCTATAACTATGGAAATAGTACTAATAAGCTCAATAGCATTTCAATTAATTGCTGTATTTATTGCCATCAGACTAATTTACATCACTAAGAAATATTTTGCCTGGATATTAATAGCACTTGCTATTTCTCTTATGGCTATTCGCCGCTTAATTACATTAATTTCTATTTTGCAAGGAAGCAAAGTTGTTTCAGGAGCATCCACAGCAGAATATGTCGCACTTACTATCTCAATCTTACTTGCAGCTGGTTTGTTTTTTATGATACCTATCTTTACATCTATTAGAAAACACAAAAAACAGCTGGAAGAAAAAAATAAAGCATTAGAAATAGCTCAAGAAATAGCAGAAGAAAACAAAGAAAAATATCAAATTATAGCTGATTATATTTATAATTGGGAGTACTGGATATCTAAGGATGGAAAACTAAACTATATTTCACCTTCTTGTGAAAGAATTACGGGATACAGCGCTAATGAATTTACACAAGATCCTACTTTAATAAATCGCATTATTCATCCATCCGATATTGAGATTTTCAAAGATCATACGCATTTAACTTCAGAATCAGGGGAGATTATACCAATTGAATTTCGGATAATCACAAAAAACCAAGAAGAACGTTGGATTGAACATATATGCCATGACATATATGACGGTAAAGGCGTAGATATAGGGCTGCGAAGTACCAACATAGATATAACAGAACAAAAAACAGCAAAATTAGTTATACAAAAAAGTGAAGAGCGTTTTAGAAAATTGATTGACACTATGCCAAGTGGTCTGGCCATATACTTACCTGTAAACAATGGAGATGATTTTAGATTTGTTGACATAAACAAAGAGGCAGAAAAAATAACGAATAGCACTAAAAAGGAATTAATAGGACATACTTTATTGGAGAAATTTCCAAATATGAAAGATGGGCATCTAATTAAAAGTTTAAAAAAAGTTCATAAAGATGGTTTAACCGCTTATTTACCCCCTTTTTTCTATAAAGACAATCAACGAGAAGGATGGAGAGAAAATCATATCTATAAATTAAATTCTGGAGAGATTGTAGCTATTTTTAGAGATGTTACCAAATTGAAAAGTACTGAAAACAGGCTTAATGAGCAAAACATTGAACTAATGCAAGCAAGAGAAAAAGCCGAGGAAAGCAATCGTTTAAAAACTGCATTTTTAAATAATATTAGTCACGAAATTCGTACCCCACTTAATGGTATATTGGGCTTTCTTGAATTTGTTATTGATCCTGATTTTGATACGGAAGAAAAAAACGAACTTATAAAAGCTATCAATACAAGTAGTAAGCGTTTAGTAAATACGATTACTGATATTATTAATATTGCGCAAATTGAGTCGAGTCGATTAACTGCTAATATTAATGAATTATCCCTCAATGATCTACTAAAAGAGATTTATCAATCATTCTCCATTGAGTCAGAAATGGGCAACATAATTTTTTCATATAATCTTGGGCTTCCAAACAAAGAGGTAAGAATTTTTACTGATAGGGATAAACTTCTCGGAACGCTAACAAACCTAATAAAGAATGCCTTTAAGTTTACCGAAAAGGGAGAAATTACATTTGGTTACACATTGAAAAACAATGTGTTGGAATTCTTTGTTAAAGATACTGGAATCGGAATTCCTGAAAATAGGCAAGAAGCAATATTTGATAAATTCGTACAAGCAGATATTGGGGATTCCAGAGCTTTTCAGGGTGTCGGAGTTGGTCTGTCTATCGCAAAAGCTTACGTTGAATCATTAGGAGGAGAATTATGGTTAAATTCAAAAGAAGATATTGGATCCGAGTTTTATTTTACAATTCCATACAAAACAACAGATAAACAATCTACGAAAAAGAGTTTTGACAAAACAAAAAGAGAATACAGCAATCTTACTGTTTTAATTGCTGAAGACGACGAAATAACAAACCAATATTTTGAAACAATTTTTAAAGATCTATTTCGTGAAATAATATTTGTGAAAACTGGTCAGCAAGCAATTGAT
>JAGGUP010000032.1 GCA_021158405.1 Bacteroidales bacterium | reverse complement strand
TTATTATGCATGGTGGTGGTGGTTGTATTCCTGATTTACAATATTTATACAATTCCCCCAAATTAAAGAATGACTTCATTGTAGCCTATTTTCAAGGAAGCGATATGCTAGGATCCTATCATAGAGCTTTTTCCAGAAATTGGATAGAGCAGGTAACTACCGGATTTAATCAAATCATTTCAAAGTGCTCTGTTGATACAACAAAGATAATTCTTGCAGGTCCATCTGCAGGAGGTGTTCGTTCTATTCATCTTGTATATAAGAATAAAATTCCTGCAAGAGGCTTACTTCTTAACTTTCCTGTAATTCCAGGAATTATGAAAAACACAACTTATCTGGGATTTAAGGAAAGAGATTTAAAAGTGGTTCAACTTTGTGGCGAAAACGACTGGGCTATTCAACAACAAAAGGAATTTGCATACTGGCTTGATAGATACATGATAAAGAATCGATTTGTTGTATTTCCAGAAATAGGGCATGACTTTCCTACTAATTTCCAACATCATCTTAAAACTTCTATTGAGTTTATTTTAAAGGAAGATTAAAAAAATACAAAAGGGAAAAGTAAAGTTTTTGACTTTATGGAAGTTTATAGCCTAACAATAAACCCCGTGATATAAAAATTTACATCCGTAAAAACCAGACTGTAAATAGTTAAATTTAATTGAAGATGAAGTAATTGAATATGTAAAACATACACAAATAGAATGATGAGGCGAAAACGAAAGAAGGTATTATTAATTATTTTGACACTAATACTTATTCCTATTCTGGGACTTAAAATTTATTTTGAAGTTGATAATGCATTTTTTGAAAAAAGGATTAAACAGATGAAAAATAATAATGAGCTAAATATTCAAATTGAGAGTTCCATTGAGCACAAGACTTTGAACATGGACGATTATGAAATTCATTATTTTGTATCTGGAGAAGAAAATAATGATCCAATTGTTTTTTTACATCCTGCTTTTTCTGACCATCGCGTATTTGATCAACAAATTGACTTTTTCTCAGAAAACTATAGAGTTATTACTATAGATTTATTAGGTCACGGATTATCAAAAGCAAATAAATCAAAAGATAAAATTGATGCTTCCGCAAAACATATTAATGAAATAATGAAAATTGAAGGATTTGAAAAAGCTCACCTTGTCGGGGTTTCAATGGGCTCTTTAATTGCTCAGTATTTTGCACTTAATTATCCTGAAAAAATAAAATCTTTGACCACATTAGGAGGATATGACATCAATAAAGAGAATAGAGAAGTTGCAAAAGCACAAAGGTCTGTAAATTTAAAATTAGTAATCAGAGCTGTTTTCTCAATGAAATCATTTAGAAAGAAGACTGCTGAAATAACGTGTAAATCAAAAAAAGGACAAGCTTTGTTTTATGAAACAACCAACCATTATGAAAGAAAATCATTTATGGTAATGCAGGGACTTCAAAATGTAATCGAAGATAGATTGAATAGTAAACCACAATATCCGACTTTGATATTGACAGGCGAATTTGACATAGAATTATCTAAGAAAATGGCAAAAGAATGGCATTCAGAAATTGACAACAGTAAATATTATATAATTGAAAATGCAGGGCATTGTGCAAATATGGACAAGCCCTTAGAGTTTAACAGGATAGTAAAAGAATTTATAGTAGAAAATAATAATCAGTAGTAGTAAATTGAAAATGATGATTAGTATTTCAAACAGACGAAGAGCTTCATTGGTAGGTGTATTAATTCTACTGGCTTACAGTATGCTTACATACACCATCACAAATAATATAGCTCTGGGAGTTATTACGGATATTATCAGTGGATTAGCAGTAATAGGTATACCTTTATTATTGTTTCCAATATTTAATACCGATGAGAATAAGAGACTGAATACTGCTTACCGGGGGTCCAGATTTATTGAAGGAATATTAATGATTATTGGTGGGGTAATTATTCTAGATCCATCATTAGAAAGCTATAGAGAGATTATCTACAGTGATATTCATATCTATTTTTTCATTGTTGGAGTACTGTTTTTTTATCTATTATTTTACCGCACTCGACTTATTCCAAGGTTTATTTCCATCTGGGGAATTATAGCCACAATCATACTTTTTATCATAACCATAATTAAATTGTTTGGAGTTGATTTACCCCTATTAAATGCATTAGTGCTACCAATGATTCTAAATGAATTGTTTTTAGCATGCTGGCTGATGATAAAAGGATTTAATCCTGAGAGAATTGAAATAAAAGGTGAACATATAAAGTAGTTTAAGCATAACAATTGAGAGCATAAACATGAAAAAAATCATTCTAATATCATTACTTCCTTTTTTTCTAATTTCTTGTACACAAGAAAAAGCTAAAGAAGATAATCATACCGTTATTGAAGATTATATACAATTGACAGGAGAACAAACTTTAAGTGAAACGGATAGTATAACAATTCCTTTCTCTAAACAAGGATATACACTTCATCTTCCAGATTCAGATCCTATTGCAACTCTTATTTTCCCAAGCGGTTCGGCACTGGATACAACAAGAAATATCGATGAGTTTGCAATTATAAAACCAGCTCTGAAAAAAAATATAGCTGTTCTTTTTGTTAGTACAGGTAAGGTGATAGAGTTTTTATTTACAGATAAAGATATTGCTATAATTGATGAGCTAATTGGAAATGCTTTGAAAAAACATAAGCTTTCCGATAAGCCAAAATTCTTGGCAGGGATGTCTCTTGGCGGAACAATGGCTTTAAGGTATGGCGAATATTGTTCTTTGAATAAATCGAAATTTGGTTTTCAACCTCATGCAATCGCAATTTGTGATGCACCACTAGATATGGTAAGAATGTGGCACGAACAAGAGCAAGCAATAAAAAATAATTTTCACCCCAATGCTGTTGGTGAAGCAGCTTGGGTTTTACATTACTTAAAAAAGAATTTAGGTGGTTCTCCTTCCGAATCAATGGAAAAATACATTGATTATTCACCCTTTGTATATAGCGATGAAAACAGAAGTAAGATCGAACTATTTAAACATATTCCAATCAGAATGTATCACGAACCCGATATGAAGTGGTGGGTTGAAAATAGGGGGAAAGATTTTAATACAATCAATAGTATAGACCTTGCAGGTTTTTATAATTATTTGAGACAAGCAGGAAATATGGAAGTGGAATTAATTACTTCTCTTAATAAAAGGAAGGACTATGAAAAAGGTTCTTCTCCACATAGCTGGACAATTGTTGACAATGAAGAATTGCTTAACTGGTTTTTAAGAAAAATGTAAAAAATAATGATGAATGGCACTAAACATAGTGCAAAGGAAGATACTATGAAATAATAGAAACATAATCAAAAGAAATAAAATTTTAAAATTATGAGATTCAATAACACATCCGTTTTATTCAGCTTAATAGCCATAATAATTACCACAAGCCAGTTATCATATGGACAAATGAAAACTGAAGAATTTACTTTCGAGTATGACGGCAAAAAGTATAGCGGACTTCTCGACTTGCCAGAAGATGAGAAACCAACGGCAATAATTGTTATGATTCATGGACACGGAAAAACAAAAGTTGTAGAAGAAAATTGGTATGCAAAAACACGTTCTAAGTTTGTGAGCACCGGAATAGCAGTTTGTATTTGGGATAAAGCAGGTTGCGGAAAAAGCGAAGGTGAATATAAACATAATCAGACTGTTCAGAGTAGTGCAAAAGAAGCATTGGCCGCAATTGAAGAGTTAAGGAAACTCAATATTGTGAACCCTGATAAAATCGGACTTTGGGGAATAAGCCGTGCAGGATGGATTAATCCTCTTATAATAGAAGAAGATAAATCAATTGCATTTTGGATATCTGTTAGTGGAACAGATAACCTTGATAATATTCGATATTTAATTGAAAGCAATTTAAGAGTCGAAGGCAAAACAGAACCTGAAATAGAAGTTTTAATTTCAGAGTTTGATTATTGCTATAAATACCAAAGGGGTGGTAAGACTTATGATGAATTTATTAAGGGAACTAAAAATCTTTTTCTTGACCCCTTTTGTAAAAAGCTAGGTATGGGTTTAGATAATGAAGAAGATTTTGTTAGAATAAAAGAGTATTATCAAAATAGTGGCTTTGTTTATGATGAAAAGACAGGCCTGCAAATATTAGTTCCAGACTTTAAAAAAACATTAAATAATGTCAACTGCCCTGTTTTGTCAATTTCTGGGGAGAAAGACTCTCAAATAAATTGGAAAAATACGATAAAACTGTATGAAGAAACAATTGCCAAAAACAGTAAGAGTAAACTGACTATTAAGATATTACCAGATTGCAATCATAATATACAAAAGTGTGAGACAGGTGGGTTATTTGAAGATAATAGCAAATTTGAATGGAAAGCCTGTGATGGATATTATGATACTATGTTGACATGGCTTGGAGAAAATGGATTTGGAAAAAATATGCACTAACAACAAATACAGGTCATTTAGCTTCGCTGAGCTCACCGTCAACTGACGGTTCGGTTGGCAGATAAGATAAAAATGATTTTCATATATATATAAGAGTTAACAGAATACAAATAAAGAAAAAGACATGAAAAAAACAATTTTATTATCCGTGATTATTTTATTCTCATTCAGTGCATTATTCGCGCAAAATGAGCAGACAAAAGAAAAGGAACTTATAAAACAAGTTATCCAAACGGCCTATGTTGATGGTTTGTGTAATAATGCTGATGAAGAAGCTGTTAAAAATGGTTTTCATCCTAGTTTTGAATTACTGAGTGCCGGAAACGGGAATACCTTGTGGAAACTTCCTATTTATAATTGGATAGAAATAGCAAAAGAAGGTGAAGCAAAAGGCAATAAATACTCATTTCAAAATGAACATACCACAGTAAAGTTTTTATTCATTGATATTGCAGGAAATGTAGCTGTAGCCAAGATTGAATTTTACGAAGGAAAAGAACTGAATTTTATTGATTATCTGTCACTTATAAAGTTCGAAGACGGGTGGAGAATTGTAAGTAAAATAGCACATCGTGTTGAAAAAGGAGACAAGTAGAATGCCTATTTGTTATTCCAAACCATTGTAAATAATTGAAATATATTTGAACATATTAAGGAGTTGTATATAATACCCTCAAAAAACTGGACCAAGAGCTTAATTGAATAAATTAGTAAATTAAACTCAAAAAAAGATGAAACGAACACGAAGAAAATTCAGTGCAGAATTCAAGTCAAAAGTGGCTATTGAAGCCTTAAAAGAGCGCTCTACATTATCTGAATTAGCAGTAAAATTTGAATTGCATCCCAATCAAATATCCCAATGGAAACAGGAATTTATTGAAAACTCAGCCATTATATTCAAAAACAATAAGCCTGTTTCAGAAAGTACAGGCATTGACTCTGAGAAGCTTTTTTCTAAGATAGGGAAGTTAGAAATGGAGAATGAATTTCTAAAAAAAAATTTAAAGAAGTTGGGACTATGATGGATTTAAAACTATTGGTTAATAAAGAATCCAAACTTAGTTTAAGACAGCAATGTGAAAGCCTAAGTTTGCCACGATCCACCTTTTATTATATTCCTAAAGGAGAATCCAAAGAGAATTTAGAGATAATGCTATTAATGGATAAACATATTATGGAAGAACCAACAGCTGGAATTCTTACAATGCAATCGATGTTGAGAGATCAAGATATTGAAGCCTCTTACGAACGGGTAAGACGCTTGATGCGAAAGGCATCCATTCGGGCAATCTATCCACGTAGACATCTTACGGTTTTAGGTAAAAAAGAGTATTTACATCCCTATTTGCTAAGGAATCTATCCATTACAAAACCCAATCAAGTCTGGGAGATTGATATTACATACATTCCAATGCAACACGGTTTTATGTATTTGACTGCTATTATTGATGTTTACAGTCGTTATATTGTAAGCTGGGGTCTAAGCAATTCATTAGATGCGGATTCTTCTCTTACAGTTGTAAAGGAAGCCATTGATACACACGGAAAACCCGAAATTCTTAATAGTGATCAAGGAAGCCAATTTACCTGTAAAGAATATGTTGATTTTTTAAAGAGTCAAGATATCAGAATCAGTATGGATGGAAAAGGAAGAGCTTTAGATAACATCTATATTGAAAGATTTTGGAGAACTATAAAATACCAACACATTTATCTAAATCCAGCTAAGAATGGATTAGATTTGTATTTGGGAATAAAAAAATGGATGGAAAGATATCACAACCGAGATCATCAAGGAATTGATAGAAAAAAGCCTAAAATAATATATCAAAATGCAGCATGATTTCAACTTAAGAATAAGAAATCTTGGTCCAATGAATCGAGGGTATCATATACATATCATATTTCAGGACAAAACAAAGACATATCATCACATCATCACATCACCACATCACCACATCATCACATCATCACATCACCACATCACCACATCACCACATCACCACATCACCACATCACCACATCATCACATCACCACATCATCACATCATCACATCATCACATCAATTTTCTTATTATTTTTGGCAAAAAAAGGGAAAGATGGATCTTATAATAGAAAATAAAAGCTTTTTAGTGTGTGGTGCGGCAAGCGGATTTGGTCGTGCAATTGCCGAAGCGCTTATTATAGAGGGAGCTAAAGTAATAGTTACAGCTCGTAGAAAAGCAGAGCTTGAGAAAATTGCAAGCTTAGCTCCTGATCGCGTACAAATAATTGTTGCCGATTTATTTAAAGAGGAAGATCAGGATAATTTATTGAATCAAATCGATTTAAATTCTTTAAGTGGAGCTGTAATAAATGCTGGAGGACCACCCGCCAAATCGTTTTTAGAAACCGAAATGGACGATTGGGACAATGCCTATTCTACTTTGGTAAGATGGAAAGTGCGATTGACAAAAAAAATACTTCCTGCCCTTATTGCAAATAATTACGGTCGCTTGGTTTTTGTAGAAAGCAAATCGGTAAAGCAACCTGTAGAAAATTTAGTTTTGAGCAACGCTATGCGTATGGCTGTTGTGGGAATGGTTAAAACTTTATCGCAAGAAGTGGCTCATTACGGGATTACTATGAATATTATGGCTCCTGGTTATCACGATACGCCGGCAATGCAGCGTATTTTTGAGAAAAAAGCCAGCATAAAAAAAATTAGTATAGCTGAAGCCAGAAAATCGATCGAATCGGAAATAGCGATGGGTAAAATGGGCGATCCTAAAGATTTTGCACAAATGGCTTTGCTTTTACTTTCTCCTTCATCTAATTTTATCAATGGTCAAACGATAAGCGTGGAAGGCGGTCTTATAAAAGGTGTTTTCGGTTGATAAACTGCAAACTTTGCCAAAATATTTTCTTTTATATAAAAAGCAATAACGCAAGCAGAAAATTCGTTTAATCAATTAAAAATACAGGAATTGGAAAATTATTTTGATAAAGAATTTGAGTTAAGATTTTTCGAAATGAATAAGTTCGGAGAGGCATCATCCACTACCATGCTTACTTTATTCGAAGAAACAGCGGCAGATCATTGCTACTCCATAAATCACAGTTTATACCAACTGGAGGAGCAAAATATTGGTTGGGTTTTGCTTTCGGGGATTATGAAAATGGAAAGATATCCTCGGTATAAAGAGAAAATCCGCATAAGAACCTGGCTTTCCAGTTATTCTGCTATAAAGGGAATTAGGGAAAACATCATTTATGATGAACAGGGAATCGTAATTGGAAGAGCAAAAGGCCTTTGGGTATTCTTTGATATACAAAGAAGAAGACCCATTCAAATCCTTGATGATATTAGAGAAAAATGGTCTTTTTGTGCCGATGAAAGTATTGAGCATAATATCACTAAAAAGATTGTCGCTATCGACTCTGCCGATTATAATGAGAAATTTAAAGTAAATAGGTTCGATGTTGATTCCAATAAGCATGTAAACAATATCAGGTATTTGCAATGGGTTACAGAGTCTATTTCTGATGATATTTTAGATAATTATTTTTTATATTCTATTGATGGACGCTTTATAGCAGAGGCGCAATTTGGAGATACTATCCGATCTTTTACCAAAAAAGATATTTTGGACGGCACTTTTATTCATACCATAAAAACACAAGATGATAAAGTTTGTGCTACAGCAAAAACCGTGTGGAAGAAAAGGGTAAAATAGCCTTACACGCTTTAGCTTTTTAAGAAATAGGCACTATTTTTTAATCAGCATAGGCAAATTATGTAATTTAGCCGACAGGAAATTAATTATGGCCAGAAAATCGGAAAAAGTCAGTAAGCGAAAATTACAATCCTCATACTTTACAACCATTGTAAGCATTAGTTTAGTGCTTTTCTTAATGGGATTGTTGGGGCTATTGATATTGAATAGCAAAAAACTTTCTGATCACGTAAAAGAAAATATCGGTTTCTCTATAGTGATGAACGCCGGGGTAAAAGAAGCGAGAACGCTGGAATTAAAGAAAAATTTGGATGCGGCAAACTTTGTTCGTTACGCCGAATATATTACTCCTGAAAAAGCCGCTGAAGAATTACAAAAAGAATTAGGCGAAGATTTTCTCGGGTTTTTAGGGTTTAATCCATTACTCCCTTCAATCGATTTGCGTTTAAGTGCCGATTATGCAAACGTGGATAGTCTTCAGGTAATTGAAAAACAACTTTTAACCAATCCGGACATTAAAGAGGTTTATTATCAAAAATCTTTAGTTGAACTGGTAAATCAAAATATACGGAGAGTAGGTTTTATTATCTTGATATTTAGCGTTTTACTTTTAATAATTTCCATTGCATTAATTAGCAATACCATTCGTTTAGCCGTATATTCTAAACGCTTTTTAATTCGAACCATGCAATTGGTTGGGGCTACACGTGGATTTATTCGTAAACCATTTCTACTTATAGGAATTATGCATGGATTGCTGTCGGCTTTAATTGCTTCTGTTATGCTTGCTGTAATTATTTATTTTTCGATGCAGCAAATCCCAGAACTATTAACTTTGCAGGATTATAATTTGTTTCTCAGCTTATTTGGCTTTATAATTTTACTTGGAGTTTTTATCACTTGGTTATCGAATTTATCAGCCGTAAACAAATATCTAAAAGCAGAACCAGACAAGTTATATCAATAATTTTTTAAAAGATGGTAAAAGAAAAAAATACAAAAGAAGATAATTCCAAAATGTTTGTTTTTGGAAAGCGAAACTATAAGTTTTTACTCATAGGATTGGGTTTTATATTAGCAAGTTTTTTATTGATGATGGGTGGGGGCTCAGATTCTCCGGATGAGTTTAATGAAGCTATTTTTGGATTTAGGCGCTTGACACTTGCTCCGATTTTAATTTTGTTAGGATTTGGGATAGAAATATATGCTATTATGAGCAAGGCAAAAGAGAACTCTGAAGCATAAACTTAATTTGAAAGAACAATTAATTAATTAAAACTAATTTTATGGGATGGTGGAATGCATTAATCTTAGGCATTATTCAAGGCTTAACCGAATTCCTTCCAGTTAGTAGCAGTGGTCATTTGGAAATTGCAAAATTTATTTTAGGCGACGAAAGTTTGCCAAAAGACAGTTTGTTGATGACGATTGTGCTTCATGCAGCTACGGCATTGAGTACGCTATTTGTTTTTCGAAAAGAAATTATAGAAATCATTCGGGGCTTGTTTCAGTTTAAATGGAACGACGAAACGATATTTTCATTAAAGATTGTTCTTTCTATGATTCCTGCAGTTTTTGTGGGATTGTATTTCAACGATTTTCTTGAGAGTTTATTCAGCGGTCAGCTGCTTTTGATAGGCTTTATGTTATTGATTACGGCAGCCCTATTGTTTTATGCTGACAGGGCTAAAACAAGCGAAAAAAAAGTAAGTTATTTTGATGCCGTGGTTATTGGCATTTCTCAAGCTATTGCTATTCTTCCTGGCATTTCCCGCTCGGGAGCAACTATTTCAATGGCTTTAATTTTAAAAATTGACCGAGGACAAGCTGCACGCTTTTCCTTTTTGATGGTGGTTCCACTTATATTAGGCGAAATGTCAAAAAATTTAATCGAAGGAAGCATTAACTACGAAAGCTCGGTATTGTTTCCTTTAATAGTTGGTTTTATTGCTGCCTTTATCACCGGTGTTTTGGCATGTACCTGGATGATTAAATTAGTAAAAAATGCTAAACTCTCTTATTTCGCAATTTATTGTGCTATAGTTGGGGTTTTTGCTATTTCCTATATGTTGTTTTTTGCTTAAAAATTTTCAATTTGCATAATTTTGATTTTCAAAAAGGGGCGCTGATACTGATTGATAAACCTTATCAATGGACTTCTTTTGATGTGGTTAAAAGTATAAAAGGACAAGCCAGAAGAATTACCGGAATAAAGCGTATCAAAGTGGGTCATGCAGGTACGCTCGATCCATTAGCTACAGGATTGTTGTTGATTTGTACGGGTAAAAAAACGAAAGAGATAGAAAGTTTTCAAGCACAAGAAAAAGAATATACAGGCACTATTTATTTGGGTGCTACTACGCCTTGTTTTGATTTAGAACAAGAGGTGGATAAGCGCTTTGATATTTCCGAAATTACTGAGGATCAAGTGAAGAATACTACCGCCCGATTTTTAGGCGAAATAGAACAAACACCACCCATTTTTTCAGCCATTAAAATTGATGGAAAAAGAGCCTATGAATATGCTCGAAATGATGAAGAGGTTAAAATAAAGTCAAAGAAAATCAGCATTTACGAATTTGAATTGACACGCGTTGAATTGCCTGAAATTGATTTTAGAATTCGTTGTAGCAAGGGAACATATATCCGTTCTATTGCTCGTGATTTTGGTCTCGCTCTAAACAATGGGGCTCATTTAACTGCTTTACGTCGCACAAAAATTGGAGATTTTAAGGTGGAGGATGCGATGTCGCCGGAGGTATTTAAGCAATTGTGTCAGGAAGATTAGGGAATTTAGATTGTGGATTTCTTTCTAAACAAAAATATTTCTTCAATTTATTTTCACTTTTTTCCTTGTTATTGCAAGAAGTCGCTTATTTTTGAATCGACATAAACATTATTTGAAAAGAAAACATGTATGATAAGAAAAATTATTTTAGTCTCAGTTTTAGGAATTTTATCCATGAGTTTGCAGGCACAGTATCTTTTTGATAAAGGGAATATTGCCGTTAACGCAGGAGTAGGGTTTTTTTCCCTAGATGGAGTAGCGCCCTCTTTAAATGTTAGTTCCGAATATGGTTTGTTTCCTACCGGTGAAGTGGGTGTTATTGCTGTGGGAGGAGCCATGGAATATAAATATTCTTTGATCAGGGGTCAGGGGTATAATCAGGTTACAATTGGACCACGAATTACTTGGCATATGCAAATTCCTTTCTTCGAAAAAATTAATTTTGATTTCTATTCGGGACTTGGTGCAGGATTACATCATTACAGAGAATATAATAGTACAACAACGGGTTTTGATCGTAAATTGAGTGCTTATATGGAATATTTTGTTGGAAGCCGTTTAAAGCTTAATTCTGATTTAAGTTTATTTGCCGAATTTGGAGACGGAGCTATTGCATCTGTTAAAGTAGGATTTGTATATCATATCAATTCATCAATACAAAAAAGATCAGTTGTAATACCAGGGTCAAAAAACAAATACTTTTTGATTAAGAAATAAACCTGTATTCGACTTTTTATGTAATTGATTTTTGGGAATTGTATCTTTTTGGATGGCTGTCGACTTTTTAGAAAGTAAAATAAAAACAAGCTTTAATATTCATTAACACGAAAAAAATCTGCCGCAATTCCATCGGCAAAAAACAAACCTTTTTCGCTTAGTTTATAGTGCGTTTTACTTTGTAAAAACTGACCACTTTCTATATATTTCGTGGCTTGTTGATGAAGTAAATCTACCCAATGCGAATCAAAATTTTGTTTCAACTGTTTCATGTTAACACCCCATTTAGTTCGTAAACCGGTCATGATTATTTCGTTCCACTCGTCTGTTTTGTTTAATAGCTCTCTTTCACAAGGAATATCATTCTGATTTATAGCTTCTATATAAGGTCCAAGCTGTGCTTTGTTCCAACTTCGCGATAGCAAATTAAAAGAATGCGCCGAAGGACCAATGCCTAAATATTTTTTCCGCAGCCAATAATTGGTATTGTGCAGGGCGTATTTTTGGTCAAAAGCAAAGTTGGAAATTTCATATTGCT
>JAGGUP010000113.1 GCA_021158405.1 Bacteroidales bacterium | reverse complement strand
ATTTTTAATGTACTTTTTCGCTCTTAAATTAGACTACTAATCCACTCCAAAAGCGAGTGCAAAAATAGAAAGTATTTCTTAAGAAAAAAGAGTTCCACTATAAATTATTTAGATTTATTTATAAGTGAATTAAATTCCTTTTTCAAAGGGTTTATTATCAGTAAATAGTAGTGTTTTGTTGGTATTTATACCCAATAAAATTTAATTGTTAATTTGCAATATTTATAGAAAATCCCCAAAGAGTATCACATTCTTTGGGGGTTAAAATCAGAAAATCTATAATTTGATAGACAATTATCAATAATACTCTAGTTGTGCATTAAAAGTACTATCAATCTTAGTGCTTAAATTTAATAATTTATATTCTTTAGTCGATTGTCCTAAACGTTGCAATACGCCCAAAGCTGTTTGTTGGTCATTACGCAATAAATCTTTGAAGAGTGGGCGTTGAGAGTTGATATATTCCAAATCGGTGGTGTAGTAATCATATAGTGCATTTACAACAACAGCAGCTTTTTCATTAGCTCCTGCACGCATATAGCTTTCAGCATACGGTAACATATACATATCCCAATGGATTTTATGATTTGGAAAATAATGCACATAGGTGTCTAAAGATTCTATTGCTTTATGGGTAAATTCATCAATTTTTATTGCATTAGCTATAGGATCTTCTAATCTTAATTTATCTGCTCGAGCTAAAAATACTTCTGCCACTCGCAAAAGATTGTTTTTTGGAATTCCTGCATTACGATAACTTTCTCTATCAACACTCACTCCTTCTTTTTCAAGATTACCATATTTGGCAGTATTCACCAACAAATCATAAGATTTATCTGCATCAACGCCACCCATTTTTTTAATATAACCATCTGCTTTGTATGGGCTTAAGCGATAAACAAATCCTTCAAGATGCATGTATTCATCGAGACCTAGGACTTTATTAACGCTCGATGGATTAGCAAAATAGATAGGTCGTTCCCAATTATTTGTGGAAAGAAAATCGAGTAACATTAAATCATTTTTTTGTAAAAAGTTTCCACGAACCTGCCAACTCAAACTATCAGGAACTTCATTAATCTTATTTTCAGGAACAGTTCCTGTTTTAATTAATCTATTTTTATCAAGTGTAAGCTTCACATTGTGTGTAGGCATATAGTTTAAATCACCTCCGCCTACAGTTTGGGTTTTAGAAGAGGGATGATCACTTTTGATAAATGAGATGACATCTTTCAACTCATGAGTTCCTTCCAATCGAACGATAATAGGAACGTAATCGTTAATTCCATTGTTGTATTGATCAGGAGGAAGACTAAGCGGAACTTTTTCCGAATTGTATATTTTCCGACTTAATTGATGCACATACCAAGATCCTGACGAAAGCATATAGTTAACTACACGCACATCTGTTCTGAAACCTTCCACTTCCTGAATATACCAAAGTGGGAAAGTATCATTATCGCCATTCACAAATAAAACAGCATTGGGTTCACAGGAAGATAAATAGTCATAAGCAAAATCATGTGCAGTTGTTCTGCCAGCACGGTTGTGGTCGTCCCATCCTTCACTAGCCATTAATCCGGGGACAAGAATAAGGGTGACTATTCCAACGATAACACTTGAAAATTTTAAGCCGAGTTTATTTTTTAGGAGATTAATAATTGGCAGTAAACCCAGCCCAATCCAGATAGCAAAAGCATAAAAGGATCCTGCATAAGCGTAATCACGTTCGCGTGGCTGATAAGGTGTAAAGTTAAGATAGACTATAATGGCGATTCCAGTCATTACAAACAAGAGTAAAACAACCCAAAAATCTTTATTGTTTTTGTTTAATTGATAGATCAAACCAATAAGACCAAGTATAAAAGGTAAGAAATAAAATTTATTATTAGCAGGATTTTGACTCGCAATAGGTAAATGATCTTGATTTCCTAAGCGCAAAGAATCGATAAAATTGATGCCGCTTATCCAATTCCCATTTCTGATATTTGGCTGAGATTCAACATCGTTTTGTCTTCCGGCAAAATTCCACATAAAATAACGGAAATACATATGTCCTATCTGGTAACTAAAGAAAAAACGCAGATTGTCTCCAAAAGAGGGTTTATAAACGATTTTTCCCTGTCCATCTCTATCCGTAACTTTTACGGGTGTTCCTCTAGAGGTAAGATAGTTCTCATACATTTCGATATGCTCAGGTTTCTGGTTACTCCACATACGTGGAAATATTCCAGACAATTCACTGTTGTATACAGGATCGGAATCTTTCCCAGACGAAGTTACAATATACTTTCCAGAGGTCTTATCTTGTATGTAAGTGGGTGCTTTATCATTCCAGGAAGTAATATCAGCATTGTAATATTGTCCATAAAGTAGTGGCCAAGTTCCGTACTGCTCACGCAATAAATAGGACAACATTCCAATTGCATCTTTAGGGTCATTTTCGTTAATTGGTGGATTTGCATTTGCGCGAATGACAATCATAAAAAATGAGGAATATCCTATAAGTATAAAAGTAATGCTCAAGATAGCTATATGTGCGATCAAATGTTTTTTCTTATGCGTGAATCGGATAGCCCAAACAATTAATGCAATAATCACGATGAAAAATAAAATACTGCCTGAATTAAAAGGAAGTCCAATTACGTTTACAAAAAAGAGCTCAAAGGCTCCTGCTAATTTAACCGTAATTGGAATTATGAAATACATAATAAAAGAAAGAACAAATAGAGAGATCAAACCGGCTAAAACAAAGCCTTTCCAATCGGTCTTTTTGAATTTTTTAAAATAAATTACATAAGTTATTGCTGGTATAGCCAATAAGTTAAGTAAGTGTACTCCAATGGATAATCCCATTAAGAAAGCAATAAGGATTAACCAACGATAAGAATAATTACTATCAGCTACTTCTTCCCATTTTAGAATGGCCCAAAAAACAACTGCCGTGAATAAAGAGGACATTGCATATACTTCGCCTTCAACTGCCGAAAACCAAAAGGAATCGGTGAAAGTATAAGCCAAAGCACCTACAATTCCAGCTGCCATTATTGGAAATAAGGCTTGCTTACTTTCAGAATTATTTACTAGCCTTTTTGCCAATCGTGTAATTGTCCAGAATAAAAATAAAATAGTAAAACTACTGGAGAAAGCCGACATGATGTTAATCATCTTAGCCACATTTTCTACATTTCCAAAGGCAAATAGACTAAAAAAGCGACCCATTAACTGAAAAAATGGAGCTCCAGGAGGATGTCCAACTTGTAATTTATATGATGTTGCAATATATTCTCCCACATCCCACCAACCGGCTGTTGGTTCAACAGTTAAGAGGTAAACCAAAGTTGCAATTGCAAAAATTATCCACCCTGTAATATTATTTACTTTTTTAAACATAGGTAATGCTTTAAGTTATTATCCTTTTTTCTTTTCGGCAACGACAAAAAAGTCGAAACAGTTTTCTGTTGAGTCGCTTAAATAAAAGTCGTTTAATTGTATGTTATTAACTATATTCTTATTGGTTTTGTGCAATTTATTTCTATTCATTCTGTTGAGAATATCATAGGGTATTTGAAACAATTGTCTGGGCAATTTATATTGTAAATTAAAAATATCGAAGCGTGTAATTCGAGCTACACTTTTCTTATTTGCCAGATAATAGTCCATTACTTTTTTGCTTCCAAAAATACCTTTCATATCCACAGCATCAAATACAATTAAAATAAGGGATTGTAATTCTTTAGAAAGATATTCTCGTATATGCCAAGGATTGCGGGTGATGGACATTTTACGGTTTGGTGTAGTTAAAATGAGTTTTCCGCCCGGCTTTAGCACGCGGTAGATTTCGCGGATAAAAAAATCATCGTTTTTAATATGTTCAATCACCTGAAAACTAACCACGAAATCGAAAGAATTATCGGCCATATTTTCCAGAGGAGGAACGTTCATTTGATGAAAATGCACTTTTTTCTTTTCTTCTTCTGATAAATCGAAGCTGGAAGGGAATTTATCAATAGCATAATATTGATCTGTTTTTGAAGAAAGTAATTCAACACCATAACCTTCTCCGGAACCGATTTCTAATACTTGTCCGGAAATACGCAATGCGGCTTCAGAATATGCAATCATATGACGCTGATGCATAACATTGTCTGAAGGGAGTTTAGCAGAATGGCGTTCGGCGGTTTGAATTATACTCATGGATAGTTTTAATCTTCAATGCCGACAAATTTATGAAATTAAAGTGGGTTTTTGCTTGGAATCTTTACGCACAAGTTTGTTTTTAAGAATCTTTAGCAAATTCCATAATCAAGCTTTGAAATTAAGAGACAAATTGCTTGAAAGTGATTGTTAATTTAAAAGTTACCTTCCGCATTGATTTTCAATATATTCTCGGGTAAATCGCCGATGTTTAATTTATTTATAAGAGGAATTATTCTTTTATGTGGATCAATATGCGCACCTCCTTCACCGGGCTGATAAATGGAAATTATTTTCCCACGAATAAATTTCCCTTTTTCATCGACAATTATTTGAACTAATGGTGCTATTCCGTTGGGTCCGCTTAAATTGAAACGCCCATAGGTACTAAAATTACCCAGGCTATAGGCTATATAGCGATCTTTATAAATTTCCATGGCTCGAGTAACATGAGGCCCATGACCAAAAATAACATCTGCGCCGGCTTCCACCATTTTATGAGCAAATTCGTAAAGGTTTCCTCGATTTTCGCCATAGAATTCCTCTGTACTTTTTGGTAAGTGCTGAAAATCTTTTCCTTCGGCTCCACCATGAAAAGAAACGATTATAATGTCATTTCTTTCAGCCAATGCTTTCACCATTTGTGCTGCTTTCTCCGTTTTTAGTAAATCGAGCGTCCCTTTATTGGGAGCAAAAGCAATAAAACCATATTTTATTCCATCTTTAACAAATTCTGCAGATGGCTTGATTTCCAAACCTGCATAGGCTATGTTTACAGAATCAAGCAGATGCATGGTTTGTCTTCGTCCATTTTCGCCAAAATCTCCAGAGTGATTATTTGCCAGAGATAATATATCGAAACCTGATGCAGATAAGCAGGAGGCAAACTTTTCCGGCATTCTGAACGCGTAACATTTTAAAGTGTCTTTACAGTTTTTCGACATCTTTCCACCATCAATTAATGCGCCTTCAAGATTCCCAAAACTTATGTCTGCTTCCAATAATAATGGCCTAACTTCTTTCAATAAAGGGCTGCAATCTTCATTTGGTGGTAAATACGATCGTGAGGGATAGGCGGTTCCAAGCATAATATCTCCAACTCCTACGATATTTATTTCTCGTTCAATACTTACCATGGAGTCGGAAGTTAAAGTTATATTTTGGGCAGAAGTAAATTGAGTTCCCCAAAAAGAAATTAATAAGATTACAGTTGGGAAAGATTTTATAAAAATAAAATGGTATTTCATATAATAAATTTATTAGCAGATTAAAATTACCATAAATTTTTGCCTCAACAATAGCGTGATATTAAGCACAATATTACTTCTTTTTATTGATATATGAATTGTTGAGTAGGTTGAGTAGGTTGTGTAGTTGCGCAGTTGTGTTGTTGAATTGCTTTATTCGTGAATTAGTGGCGATAAAGCACTTTTATCGTTGCGAAATGAGAAGATATTCTTCAGCTGAAATATCTTTATAAATGAAATTTAGCGGATTCACCGGTTTGTTATTAAATCGAACTTCATAATGCAAGTGAGGTGAAACACTTATACCTGTATTTCCAACTTGCCCAATCAAATCACCCAAATTCATTTCTTGGCCAATTTTAACTTGGATTTTGTATAAATGAGCATACACGGTTTTATATCCAAAACCGTGATCTATTACGACTTTATTGCCATAACCATCATTGTAATTATTAGCAATAATTACAGTTCCTTTGGCAGTTGCATAAACTGGACTGCCTTTTAAAGCGGTCAAATCAACGCCTTTATGAAATTTACGAATATGAAAGATAGGATGTGTCCGATATCCAAATCCTGAAGCAAAACGAATTAAATCGTTTGGAGCTAAAGGAAAAATAGTGGGGCGGTGTTGCAATCGATTAATATTATCAGTTGCCAAAGTTGTTAATTCATCAAAAGAGACAGATTGCACCTTTATTTTTGCATTCAGTTGGTTTATCTCCTTGCGATAGGTGCTTAAATTCAAGTCATTGGGAATGGCTTCGGTACTGCTTTTATCAGTAGTTCCCCCGATTCCTGCAGCTCGAATATCTTCGGCCAGTGGAGCAACTCCCAATATTTTTCTATAGATATCATCATCTCTTTCTTGAATTTCATTGAGAGCGATATTTAAATTATCTAATTCGGTTTGAATTAATTCTATATTTTTAAGATGTTGTGTATTTTCTTTTTTAAGTGCATACTCTTCGGGAGTTTCAAAAATTAAGGACGATGCAAGCGAAAAAATAATGGAAAGCAAAACTACTTGTAAAGACTTAAAAATATAGTTCTTTACTTTTGAAGATTGAACACCTTTAGATTGTTCCAAATCTATTGGTTCTATATCGTTAATTTGATTTTTTTTTCGCATAAATCCAGATTTTAAAATCGGGGTGCAAAAGTAATAAAATTTTTATATGTGGGGGTTTTTATTAAATCACCTATTTTATGCTGGCAAAAACAGATCTTATTTTGTGTAAAATGAGCAATCAATAATCTATTTATCAATACCTTAATGTTAAGAACTGTAAAATTTACAGTATCGAAAATAAGTTAAGATTTATTTAAGCATATCGACAACATCTTTGATATTTCCATCGTTAGGAGCTTCTTTTAAGTCAAGAAGTTTACAAAATAAGGGGTAAAGTGATACATTTATAAAACGATCTTGTACATACCCTTCTTTAAAAGCTGGGCCATAGGCGTAGAAAATGGCATCCATATCTGTATTTCGATTATCATATCCATGCGTTCCTTTTCCTCGATAAGTTCTTTTGGAATTTTTAAACAAACTGTAGGAACTGTCTGCTACAACTGTCAAGTCTAAGGTACGTGGATTCGATCCATAATGCAATCGTTCTGGTACTTCCTTATTCTTATATGCAGTTACGCCTTTGGTATTTTGTAAAACATAGATAATTGAATCAGCACATCCTTCACTCGCTTTAATATTGTAAAAAGGATTTCCGCCAACAATATTTGTTGTCCATGTTGGCTTTAGAAGTTTATCCAGATATACTTGTTTGTCTTGAGAAATTTTACCCATTCCATGATCGGATAGAATAATCACATTAACTTTGTCTGCAATTGGTAATTGACTCAGTTTTTGCATAAAAACGCCTACGAGACTATCTAAGTAAACTATTTCCTGATTCACTTCTTGGGCAAAAGGGCCATAATGGTGACCAACACCATCAGGCTCATGCATATACCACATAATCAATTGTGGCCTATTTTCTATAGGGCGTTGAAACCAGGTGATAACAGTATCTATACGTTGTTCAAAAGGGAAATTATGTTCATAGGGCTTCCAAATTGTTGGACGCATATTTTGAATAGGAGCTTCAGAACCTACCCAAAAGAATGTGGCCGCTTTAAGGCCTTGTTTTTCAGCAGTATTCCAAATAGGCTCTCCATCGTAAAAAGCACCATCGCTTACAGCTTTTCTGTTCCCGATAGAATACATTAAATCTCTGTCAATATCGATGAAAGTATTATTTACAAGACCATTATTATTAGGGTAAAGACCCGTGGCGATAGCATAATGATTAGGAAATGTTTTTGTTGGAAAAGAAGGCTGCATGCTTTTTGCTTTTACACCTATCTGGGCTATCTTGTCCAAATTTGGTGTTGCTGTTGAATCGGAATAATCCCAGCGAAAACCGTCTAATGAAAGTACTATTAGATAGGATTTATCTTCTGTTTTATTTTGCTTGGAATTCTGAAAATTACAAGAACTAAGCAATATTGATAATAAAATTAAAGACAGGATAAATTTTTTCATGGTTTATGCATTTGTACAAAAGTAGGGAAAATCTGTGGAAGGCAATCTGAATAGTAGAAATTCGGATAAATCAAACATAAAAAAGCCGCCTCAAATTAGGTTTTGAGACGACTTTTTATGAATTTAATTATTTAGAATTTGAATAATTAATTATTTAATACCCAAACGCCATTAGTTTTTATCAAATTCATGCTAATGGTATTCAGTCCATTATCATAAAGCAGATAAACGAAAGTATACTTTTGACCTTCTGCAGCAGTAGGATTTATATGATCTGCAAGAACACCTAAAGCATATACGATTTGTGCTTCAGACCAATTATAGTCAAAGTCGCCATAACTTGCTAGATTCCCTAAACTAACATCAGCAAAATCAGGATTTCCATCTAATTGATCAGCAATGTAAACATAATCAGCCCCTGTTAATACATACTTAATCGTATTATCAGGAACCCAAGTGGTACCGTCGTGACCAAACTGTAATGTTGTGCTAATAGTAGATTGGTATCCAGTCCACACACCATTAACTACTGTATAAGAGTTTCCTCTGGTTTGAGTTGCATGTGCAGAACTAGAATAATATTTGTAAACAACATTCATATTATCATCATCCTGAGCAAATGGATATTTTATTCCCAAAAATGTAGAAATATAAGCATCTATATCCATAGAGCTATCAAAATTATTGTATTTTCCAGGTAGACCATAATCAGTTCCCATGGCATCATAATCATCAGATGCTAATACGTATAAGCCATCACTTGCTTCTTCCCAAACTCCACCACTAAGTGTGTAGAATACATCATAAGCAGTTTTATCACCTATTATTTCGTCTGCTAATACAGCATTGCTCATAATAGCCGACCAAGTATTTGCAACACGAATACCATCAAGTGTAGCTGTAGGACCTCCATATCCTTGACGAATGCCAATTCTTTCAATAGATTTTCCTGCATCACCAGTATTTGAAGCTTCTGCTACATCGGGTTCAGTTGCTTCAGCACTTGTTAGTACATATAAATTGGAAACGCCATTATCTATATTGTAAGATGAAACAAGAAGGTAGGTTGTATTTAAATCAAATGATGTAGTTCCATAAGTTAATGAGCTAGATGTAGCACCAATACCAAATAAAACACCTCCATTTCCGTCAGTCATAGCTCCAACTCTTGCAGAGTATCCATAGCCACCATCCATAAAGTGGAAAAAATAAGTTCCAGAACCAACTGTGCTTAAATTTATAAGAGTACTGGCATACATTGTTCCTGAAGTAACAGGAGCAGAAAGATCACTATT
>JAGGUP010000036.1 GCA_021158405.1 Bacteroidales bacterium | reverse complement strand
CCGATTATGACTATGCTTTTTGGATTAAATAGTTGATTAGCAATCATTCTGTATTTTTTTATATAATTAGCTTGAGCAAAATTACTGCTTTATTTTGCATTCTGTGAATTCTAAAACAAAAAAAACCGCCCTTTTGAGGCGGTTGCTATGAAAAATTCATTTTTTTTAATAAATAAAGGCTGGTATTCGATAATCATCCCCTAAGTTTAAATACCAATCAGCAAAAGAGACCCCACTACTTTCTACCCAAGGTATAAATTTTAAATACGGTGTTGCTATAGCTGCTTTTTCTATTGGATAATCAAATTGGGATGGGAAATTGATGGCCCAGGGAAGGTTGTCCTTCGTTTTGTAATATTTTCCGTTAGCCACACTAGAATCATCATTGAATTGTCCAAAATAACTTAAATCGGCCAAATTAGTTGGAGGATTATTTGCTAAATGGAGTTCTCTGCCCCTCTCTTGATTTATGATAATAAAAGGGTTAAAAGGTGCTATTCCAAATTGATCCAAAGGGATAGGAGCCGTAAATGTCACTTTTATATGAATAACATTAGTGGCAGGAACGTATGCACCAGCAGGGTCAGTATTCCAATTCCCATTATTCATATTTTTCGCATTGTCTAAAACGATAAAAGTTGCATTAGTTTGTCCGGCTTCAGTTCCGTTGGCGTTTAGGCTGATATAACTCTCTTGTAAGTCACCTTCGCTTGCAGAAAGCACTTGGCTGCTTAAGATATTTTCTAATTCAAAACCAAAACCATTTTTAAATCCGGCACCGTTGGCACGAACAACAAAATCACCTTCAAGTTCAACCACCTTATTTTCAGCGTTTGTAATTGTATTGAAATTATAGCCGATCACTAAATCATTAAAATCATAATCGCCTTTGGAAGGCCATAAATCTTCAAAAGCAAGTGAGGCATAATTCCCCTGACTTGGGTAATAATTGTTAAAAGCCTTGGTTTCATCGTTAGGATAATCATCCGAATTATTATCAACACCATCTTTATCCGAATCATTATCTACATAAACTGCTCCCATTACCGGAATATTGTCACTGCTAATTGCTGATACAGGATTAGAAGTAACATAAAATACAACATCATTAAAATCATTGTCGCCATTTGGGCGTTTTAAATCTTCAAATGCAATTAAAAATAAATCGCGACTAGCATCTTTTAACAAGACAATATGCTGCTGATCATCAGTATTATCTTCAGGGTTTAAGTTTTTTTGTGAGAAGAAATAGTTTTCCCCATCGTTAACTTCTTTCTTTTTTTCGTCATATCCATCTGCAATTAAGAGCCATCCTATAGATGTTCCAGCGGAAAACTGACCAATTTTAACCTTATCACCCGAATGCAATCCTCCTCCACTACGTTTAAAAGATGCATTTGGAAATACTATAGTCGCCTCATCAATATCATCTAGGGATTCAGGAGGCTTACTCTCGTCAAATGTGTAATAGCATAGCGTATTGCGATAGTCTGCACCTTCTGATACAAAAGTAACCCATACATTTGCTTCTTCAGTTATATTAATATATTGTTTATAATTATTGTCAAGATATTCTGAATGATTTTCGGGAACCGATTGGTTTTCAGGGAGCGCATCGTTTAATTCCGTTAAAAAATTGGGCTCTATATGATCACCATGTTTTTCTAAATATTCAGGTTTTCCATCTTTTTTCCATTTTCCCAACGCCTTTAGATCTATTTTTGTATCCAATGCTGACTTATTTGAAGGTGCACTTGGCTCTTCATCAGTGGTATCAGGTATTCCACCAAAAACAAATTCCAAATGTCCATCGATAACAGGAATTTTAACCTCGCTAACAAATCCAATATAATTAGTAGCAATAACGAGTGAATCTGTTATTGCAGAAAAGCGATAATCTATTTCATAAAGTCCATTAGCATCTGTAAAACCACTGATAATTTCTTTTCCATCTAAAAGCTTATAGTCTGTAAATAAACTTACTTTTATATAAGGGATAGGAGTGCCTGTATTGCTCAATGTTTGGATGGTAGATGTAACCACAGAAGATGTTTCCCAATTGAAATTATCTTCCACAACGAGCGTGGAAAAAACGGTTCCATCATCTACCTGAGGTGGTTCATCAAGTTGAGGTAATTTTTTCACACAAGAACTAATTCCAATACTTAAGCTAAGTAAAATTATTAGGTACAGTTTCGATTTCATAGGACTGGTTTTTTTAAATCTCTCATTTTTAATCTTCTAATTGAATACAAAAATAGACATTTAATTAGCAAAAGTAAATGGCAAATTCGTAAATGTAGATTATAGCCTTGTAATCGGTTTTAATTATTGAAATATTTACTGTATACTTTGTTCGTCATAATTCTTTAATTCCTGATATCCTACCAATTGATCGAAAGTTGTGCCGGGTGCTCGATAATAAATCCTTATAAAATAGTTGTTTGGAGTCGGAAAAAAACTGCCTTCAAGAGAAGCGACATCAACCGTATTTTCCCCTTTCTTTTTTAATGCATACATATAACTATAATAACCCTGTTTGAGTAGCACTTTTGTATGGTATACATGGGAGGTATAATCATAATTCAATTTTTGGCTCATACTCCATAAATCAAAACTACCAAGTAAATAGAGTTCTCCATTTGAAATTGGGTTTTCACTTGAAAAAAGAAAATGAATCAAGGCGTATTCTCCTTCTGTATCTACTTCCTTGTAGTTTTTAGTTTCGATATAAAATTTCCCAAATTGAGTAGGCTCGTTTTTATAAGGTTTATTTGCTCTTGATTTTGAGAGTAAAAGTTCAATCTCATCAATATTTCCAGTTCGGTTTATAGCATATACATATTCGGAATTATAAGACAAATTGCTAAAATCGAAAAAACGAAAAGTGTTCAAACCTAAAAATACATTTTCTTTTTGAAGGTCAAAATCGAGGATTCCATCTTTAATCGATAAAGGTTCTAATTGATTGATTTGATTGTCGTAGCGCCCGTTTTGTTGGATTTGTGTTATAATCTCTCGAGATGGAAAACGACTATTTAAGGCACTTATATTTACCTTAAAACTTATCTCTTGTATCAGATTCCTAACTTCCGGATTGCTCGAAGCAATAATGCTACCTCCAATGCTACAAAGTGGATTTACTACATAAAATTTCTTTGTTATAATGGGGATTTCGGCATCATTTTCAGCATATATTTTTAAAATATAATTTCCCGAAAGGCGGATTTGGATATTGTTATTTGGAATTTGAAGACTGTAATGGATATAAGGAACTTTGGTGTTTTGTGAAAATTGATAATCCTCAATATAAGCTTCGGTATAACCATCGAGGTACTCATTAGGCGATAAATCGGACATTTGCCATTGTGCATCACAATGAATGAGCGTGTAAGCATAATGTTGGTAATCGCTATCAAGTTCATCAAATTTTAAAATCAATGGATTTATTTTATTCAAAAAAAGAATCGGTTCTCCTAAACGATTATCCTCCGGAAAGAGTTCCACCGTTTTTATATTTTCTCCAAAAATGTGATCCGTAAAAACGGTCTGTCCTTGAATATTTATCAAAAAGGAAAAAAGGAAAACAAAGCCACTAATTTTTCGCTTATTATTTTTCATTCAAATATAATTTTTCGCCTGTTCGTATGCCAAAACTAGCAATTAAAGTTTTGTTTTTGTTCAAAAACTTCAAATCTTATAAACGATTTTATGAAAAATATCTGTGTGAAATGTATGTATGAACCAATAGATTTGTGAAGAATCAACTTACATTTATTAGAAAGTTGATAAAAATCAGTAAAAAATTCATCTTAGGTTGTAATATATAATAGTTCTATATAAGGATTTAAGGGGTTTTTATTTTTGTAATTTATTAAGAATAAGCTCTTTAAATTTATAGAACATTTGATATATGTAAATAATTACGAATATGGATTTTAGTTGTTAATTAAAAAACATTTTAATAATTTAGCCCCGTTTTTAAGCGTAGAAAAATATTTTTTCCTAGTAGGGGAAAGGAAATAAATACATTTAACTTATAATTTCAAGACTTTTTAGAACCAAACAATACTAATTTCAGTCAAATTAAATTTATGTCAGAAATAATTAAGATTAAGAAAGGTTTGCTGATAAAACTTCAAGGAGAAGCCGATAGAACGGTTAGCGAGTTACGCTCCACGAAGTATGCATTAAAACCTACCGATTTTATTGGCGTATTTCCTAAATTGAAAGTGAAAGAAGGCGATAAGGTTAAAGCTGGGAGTCCGGTATTTTTTGATAAATATCGTGAAAACATTCAGTTTACCTCGCCTGTTAGCGGTACAATCACGGAAATAAAACGGGGTGCAAAACGCGTTTTGTTGGAAATTCGAATTGAAGCAGACGATAAGAACGAATACGTAGATTTTGGAGCTGCTAATCCAATAAGTTTAAATCGGGAAGCCATTACAGAAAAGTTATTGCAAAGCGGTTTATGGTCGTGCATTCGTCAACGTCCATATTCAACTATTGCAGACCCAACGCAAAACCCGAAGGCCATTTTTATTTCTGGTTTTGATAATGGTCCTTTAGCTGTGGATTATGATTTTATTTTGCATGGGAAAGGAGAAGTATTTCAAGCCGGACTGAATGCCTTAGCTAAATTAAGCTCAGGAAAGCTACATTTGAATTTGCATGCTCTTGATACGCAAACCAGGGTGTTGTTAAATGCGAAAAATGTAGAAATAAATTTGTTTAAAGGAAAGTATCCGGCTAGTTTAGTGGGAACACAAATTGCGGCTTTAGATCCTATAAACAAGGGAGAAGTGGTTTGGACTGTGAATGTTCAGGATGTATTAATTATCGGTAATTTATTTTTGAAAGGCCATTATGATGCTGATAAACTTTTTGCTATTGCAGGTTCTGAGGTTTTGAAACCACATTATGTAAAAGCTAAAAAAGGAGTTTGCATTCAAGAGTTGATTTCGGGAAATGTATCTAAAAAAAATAATCGCTATATAAGTGGAAACCCCTTAACGGGTACTAAGATAGAATCTAATGGGTATTTAAGTTATTACCATAATCAATTGAGTGTAATTCCGGAAGGTGATCATTCTCAATTTATTGGATGGATAACACCAAACCTGAATAAATTTAGCTTTTATCGCTCCTTGTTTTCTTGGTTTACACCTAATAAAACCTATCAATTAGATACTAATTTAAATGGAGGCGTTAGGGCTTTTGTAATGACTGGGCAATTCGAAAAAGTATTTCCTTTCGATATTTATCCAATGCAATTAATAAAAGCCATTTTGAGTCGAGATATAGATGCTATGGAAAATTTGGGCATTTATGAAATTGATGCTGAAGATTTTGCTTTAATAGAATTTATTAGCACCTCAAAAATTGAGATTCAATCAGTGGTTGCTGACGGGCTTGAGTTTTTAAGAAAAGAAATGAGTTAATCGAAAAAATCAAACGCTAAATGAAAGCTTTACGAAATTATATAGATAAAATTAAACCTAATGTTGAGGAAGGAGGGAAATTTCATTATTTGCGTTCAACTTTTGAAGCATTTGAAACTTTCTTGTTTGTCCCAAGAACGGTAACTAAAAAAGGGAGTCATATCCGCGATGCAATTGATTTGAAACGCACCATGTTTATGGTGGTGATTGCTTTAATTCCCGCTTTACTTTTTGGTATGTGGAATGTTGGATATCAGCATAATCTTTCCATTGGAGTGGATGCTACACTAATGAGCAATTTCTTCTATGGATTCTGGTTGGTTGTTCCAATCATTATTGTTTCCTATGTTGTTGGACTAGGAACCGAATTTGTTTTTGCCCAAATACGTGGCCACGAAGTAAATGAAGGTTTTTTGGTTTCAGGGTTTTTAATTCCATTAATTGTACCTGTTACCACTCCTTTATGGATGGTTGCTGTTGCAACTATTTTTGCTGTTATCATTGGGAAAGAAGTATTTGGTGGTACAGGAATGAACATTATGAATCCGGCGTTAATCGCGCGTGCTTTCCTATTTTTTGCTTATCCGTCAAATATGTCGGGCGATAAAGTTTGGATTGCAGATAAAGCAGATGCTTTTTCCGGCGCCACACCTCTTGGTCAGTTAATGACAGCAACAGATAAGATAGAACTACCATCGGTTGCTGATGCATTCTTTGGTTTTATACCCGGTTCGGTTGGAGAAACTTCCACTTTTGCTATATTATTAGGTGCTATTATTTTATTGTGGACAGGTATTGCCAGTTGGCGTGTAATGTTTAGTGTTTTTGTTGGAGGTTTTGCAATGGGATTGCTATTCAATGCTGTTGGCGCTAATCATTATATGAATGACGTTCCCGCTTATTACCACTTGATTTTGGGTGGATTTGCATTTGGAGCTGTCTTTATGGCTACTGATCCTGTAAGTGCTGCTCAAACTAATACCGGTAAGTATATTTATGGCTTACTAATTGGAATTATGGCTGTACTCATTCGGGTATTGAATCCTGCTTATCCGGAAGGGATGATGCTTGCTATCTTACTTTTGAATGTATTTGCACCTTTGATCGATCATTATGTTGTTCAAGCAAATATCAAACGCAGAATAAAACGGGCTAAACTAATTGCTGTTAACCATTAAAATTGTAGAAAAATGAATACAAATAGTAACTCATACATTTTTATTTATGCCTCTGTGATGGTTATCATTGTAGCTGCGGTTTTATCAACTACTGCAGTATTGCTAAAAGATAAGCAATTACAGAACGTGAAAAATGAGAAAATGCAAGCAATACTTGCCTCTGCAAATATTGAATGTACTCCTGAAAACTCAGAAACTACTTACAACAAATATATTGTTGAAGAATGGCTCATTAACCAAAAAGGAGAAATTGTTGATATGTACAAAAATGGTTCTTTTGAAAAAGGGACTCTTCGTGCTTTTAACCTAAACCTAAAAACGGAACTTTACAATAAAAGTAAAGGAGAGTCATTTCTTTCTCCATTATTTGTTTGTAATGTTGATGGGAAAACCTATTACATTATTCCTTTGTTGGGAAAAGGTTTATGGGGACCGGTTTGGGGAAATATCGCCCTTCAATCCGATTTTAATACCATTAAAGGAGTTGTTTTTGACCACAAAGGTGAAACTCCAGGCTTAGGCGCTGAAATTATTTTCCCTGCTTTTACAAACCCTTTTGTCGGGAAAACTATTTTCGATGATCAAGGCAATTTTACATCCTTAAAAGTGGTGAAAGGCGGAGTAGCAAAATTAGCTTCAAATCAACAAATACACGGTGTGGATGCTATTTCAGGAGGTACAATTACTTCCATGGGAGTAAACAGTATGTTGCTCGATTGTCTAGAAAATTATGTTCCATATATTAAAAGTCTTAAGAAATGAGTGAACAAGTACAAAAAGAATCGATGTTTTCTACAAAAAACATCAAATTGCTAACCGATCCAATTGGGAAAAACAATCCAATTACGGTGCAGGTTTTGGGTATTTGTTCCGCCCTTGCTGTTACAGCAAAATTGGAACCCGCAATAGTGATGTCTATTTCTGTAATGTTTGTGCTTGGCGCAGGTAACGTAATTATTTCGTTATTAAGAAATACCATTCCTCAGCGTATCCGTATTATTGTTCAGTTAGTGATTATCGCCGCATTGGTAATTATCGTTGACCAGATTTTGAAAGCATACGCTTATCAAGTAAGCAAACAATTGTCAGTGTTCGTTGGTTTAATTATTACCAACTGTATCATTATGGGTCGTTTTGAAGCCTTTTCTATGGTAAATAAACCTTGGCCTTCTTTTATGGATGGAATAGGAAATGGTCTTGGATATGGTATGATTTTAGTCATCGTTGCATTTTTTCGCGAACTTTTCGGATCAGGAACAATTTTAGGTTGGGAAGTATTTAAAACTATTGGACTTTATGATATTGGTTATGTAAATAACGGTTTGATGATTTTGCCACCTATGGCTCTTATTGTTGTTGGGGTTATCATTTGGGTTCAACGTAGTAAGAATCCAGATCTTATTAAAGACTAATGCTTAATCTAAAAATTAGAAACGATGCAAGAAATATTTAACATATTTATAAAATCCATATTTATCGATAATATGGTCTTCGCCTATTTCTTAGGCATGTGTTCTTATATTGCGGTATCTAAAACGGTAAACACTTCCGTTGGTTTAGGTGCTGCTGTAATTTTTGTTTTAGGAATTACCGTTCCAGTTGATTATTTGATGAATGAGTACTTATTAAAACCAGGGGCTTTAGTGTGGTTAGACGAAGATTTTGCCGAAGTTGATTTGAGTTTCTTAAGCTTTATCATGTTTATCGCTGTAATTGCTTCTATGGTTCAATTGGTGGAAATGGTTGTCGAGAAATTTTCACCAGCACTCTATTCTTCACTTGGTATTTTCCTCCCTTTAATTGCTGTAAACTGTGCAATTTTAGGAGGTTCTTTGTTTATGCAGGAGCGCGAATATCAGTCATTAGGAGAAGCAACTGCTTTTGCTCTGGGTTCTGGTATTGGGTGGTTTTTAGCCATTGTCGGAATTGCTGCTATTCGAGAGAAAATTCATTATTCAAATGTACCGGGACCACTTAAAGGTATTGGGATTACATTTATTATTACTGGCTTAATGGGAATTGCTTTTATGAGCTTTCTGGGCATTAAGTTATAAGTTGAACCTTTAAAAAACAAAACGATGTTATTAAATATAGGAATCGGAACAATCGTTATTTCAAGTATAGTTGTCTTCTTGTCTGTGATATTAATCCTTGTCATGGTGCTGCTTTATGCTAAGAAAAAGCTTACTCCACAAGGCGATGTTAAAATTACTTTAAATGGAGAAAGAGAAATAATTACCTCCCCGGGTTCGTCTGTTTTAGCCACTCTTGCTGCCCAAAAGGTGTATTTACCTTCTGCTTGTGGAGGAGGAGGAACATGTGGAATGTGTACTTGTCAGGTAATTAGTGGAGGAGGAACTATTCTTCCTACAGAGAAAGGTTTTTTCACTAGAAAAGAACAGTTAGCTAATTGGCGCTTAGGCTGCCAGGTGAAAGTGAGAGAAGATATGGAAATTGAAATTCCTGCTGAAATCTTTGGTATTAAGAAATGGGAATGTACAGTAATCTCTAACAGGAATGTAGCTACTTTTATTAAGGAGTTTGTAGTTCAACTGCCTGAGGGTGAAAACATGGAATTCAAATCCGGAGGATATATTCAAATTGATGTACCGGCAACAACGGTTAATTTCAAGGACATGGATATTGATGAAGAATATCGTGGTGATTGGGATAAATTTAAAATGTGGGATTTGCAAATGAAGAATCCTGAACCCATTTACCGTGCTTATTCTATGGCCAATCATCCTGCCGAAGGGAATATTGTTATGCTGAATATCAGAATAGCAACTCCTCCATTTGATAGTAAAGCAGGAGGATTTATGAAAGTGAATCCTGGTATTTGTTCTTCATTTGTCTTCTCGCGTAAACCCGGCGATAAAGTAATGGTTTCCGGTCCTTATGGTGAGTTCTTCATCAAGCCAACAAAACGCGAAATGATGTTTATTGGTGGCGGTGCCGGAATGGCTCCGATGCGTTCTCATATTTACGATCAGTTCCTAACACAAAAAACAGATCGTAAAGCAACTTTCTGGTACGGAGGTCGTTCTTTACGTGAATTGTTCTATGTTGATGAGTTTAAGGCTATTGAAAAAAATAATCCAAATTTTAAATTCAATATCGCCTTGTCTGAACCTCTAGCAGAAGATAATTGGACAGGTTATGTTGGTTTTATTCATCAGGTAATTATGGATGAATATTTGAAAAAGCATGAAGAACCTGAAGAAATAGAATTCTATCTCTGCGGACCTCCTATGATGAATCAAGCGGTATTGAAAATGCTGGATGATTATGGAGTCCCAGAAGAAATGATTGCCTTTGATGATTTCGGAGGATAATCTTTGGAGAGCTGATTTTGATAAAAAATCAGCTCTTTTATTTAGGATTATTATTTAAGAATTGTAACTTAGCTTAAATTATTTTACTCAAATAAGATCTATGAAAAATATTAACCTGATTTTTATCGCACTTTTGATGAGTAGCTCCGTGGCTACTTTTGGACAATACAATCAATTTAATGAAACTAATAATACAAATACTATTGAAAATGATAATAACTTTTCTATCATGCTTTCCGATGTGTTGGTGCGAAGAGTTTCGCTGGAATACGAGCATGTTTTAGCCGATGGAAGAATGTCTTTCAATGTGCCTGTTTCTATTACACTTTCGCCCTTTGGCGATTTGTGGTCTGATGAAGTTCATTGGTGGGTTGGTATGGGTATTAAGTTTTACCCTACAGGACAAGGTGTATTACGCTATTTCTTAGGCGCAGAATTTCGACTTATTTCCATCTCAGAGAATAATTATTGGAGTTCTTATTATAATGAAACGGAATCTACTACAAGTAAAAAATATCTCAATACGGCCTTTTTAATTAATAATGGACTTATCTATTCGCCCACAACTAATTTCTTTGTTAGTGCAAACATTGGTATTGGTTTTCTTTCCAGAAGCCGTGATTCGCAAAATGAGATGTTAGTCCCTTATGCAACTCCAAGTTTTCGCATAGGATTTAAATTTTAAGTATGATTAAAAATAGAGTAAAAGAGCTTGTTTTATTTGGTTTAGGACTTTCTCTTTTGTCATGTTCTCATTCAGTAGAGAAAGTTCATTTAATTGGGGAAGCTCAGGGAACTTATTATTCAATTATTTATTTCGATAATTTGGAACGGAATTTAAAAGTAGATATAGATTCTATTTTAGATGCATTCGATCAATCTGTTTCTATTTATCAACCACAAAGTATTGTAAGCAAGGCGAATAGAAATGAAGAGGTTGAGCTGGATGAATGGTTTTTAGATAATTTTTACGAAGCTATACGAATTGCAGACTTAACAGATGGTGCCATGGATATTACCATTGGCCCCTTAGCAAATGCCTGGGGATTTGGAACATTTGGTCAGCCGGATAAAATTGATCCCGCGCTTATTGATAGTTTAAAACAATTGGTCGATTATCGAGGTGTTTCGGTAAAAGAAAATCATTTGCTGAAAAAAGATCCACGCATGCAGTTGAACTTTAATGCTATAGCACAAGGAAATTCAGTCGATGTTTTGGGGAAATACTTTTCATCTTTAGGTATTGACAATTATTTAATTGATGTGGGCGGCGAATTGCTTGCAAAGGGTGAAAAACCAAATCATGAAAAATGGATAGTAGGCATTGAAAAGCCAAGTGAGGAATCGGACGATGAACGTGAATTACAACAGACTTTTGAATTAGAAAATTGTGCCTTAGCTACATCCGGAAATTATCGTAAATATTATGAAATAGATGGTGTTCGCTATGCGCATAGTCTCGATCCCAAATCCGGATATCCTGTTGTACATTCTTTATTAAGCGTTTCTGTATTGGCTAAAACTTGTACTGATGCAGATGCTTTTGCTACGGCATTTATGGTTATGGGGATGGAAAAAGCTTTAGCTTTTATTGAGCAATATCCCGAAATTCAGGCCTATTTTATTTATTTTGATAAACAATCCGGATTGCAAACCCAAATGAGTGATGGGTTTATGGATGCATTAAAATCGGAATAAATTGATCTGGATTATTCTTAAATTCTTTTTAGAGCTAGCTTCAAGCTGTCTTTCCAATACGGAATAGTCAAATTAAAGGCAGTTTTAATTTTACTTTTATTAAGTACACTATAATGTGGTCGGGGAGCAGGAAGTGGATATTCAAAGCTCTCTATGGGAACTATATTGCAACTTAAATGTGCTAGTTCCATTATTTCTTTTGCAAAATCATACCAACTAATCACACCTTCATTAGAAAAATGATAAATTTCGTTTGTGGTTAATTTTTTGTTTATCTCTATGATTTTCAGAATAGTTGATGCTAAATCTCCGGCATAGGTTGGAGTTCCAATTTGATCAAAAATAACGCGTAATTCCTTACGCTCCGCACCAAATTTCAACATGGTTTTAAAAAAATTGTTACCAAACTCAGAATATAACCAAGAAGTTCTAATAATAATGCTAGAGTCAGAATGTTCAATAATAGCTTTTTCTCCAGCTAATTTTGATTGTCCATACACTGAAGGTGGATTTGTTTCCATCGATTCTTTGTAAGGGAGATAACTTTTACCGTCAAAAACATAATCTGTTGAAATATGAATCAGGCGACAATTGTATTTTTCGCATGCAAGAGCCAGATTTTTCGGGCCTTGCTCATTGATCAAATAGGCCAAACTTTTGTCTTCTTCAGCTTTATCGACAGCTGTATAAGCCGCGCAATTAACCAAATAATCAAAATCTTCTTTCGCTAAATAATCATCAACCGATTGTGCATTCGTGATATCAAAATCAGCTATATCAGTATAGGTTAAACTAAAGCTTGGAAAATTTTTAGCGGCGGCCTGTATTGCACTTCCCAATTGTCCGTCGCCTCCGGTGATTAATATTTTAGTCATGTTTTTAAATGCTGATTAAACAAAAAAGTGCAGGAGTTTCCTGCACTTAAAGCTTTCTTTACTATTAATTTACATATCGTTTAAAATAATCGATGGTTTTCTTCAAACCTTCTTCCAATTGTATATTTGGTTGCCAATTGAGTTCTTTTTTTGCTAAAGAAATATCCGGTTGACGTTGTAAAGGATCATCAGATGGTAAAGCTTCATAGATAATCTTTGACTTTGTTCCTGTCAATTCAATTACTTTTTCAGCTAATTCTCCGATTGTAAATTCATTAGGATTCCCAATATTTACGGGACCTATAAAATCTTCTCTGGAGTTCATCATTCGAATCATTCCTTCTACTAAGTCATCAACATATTGAAAACTTCTCGTTTGAGATCCGTCACCATAAATGGTAATGTCTTTGCCTTGTAAGGCTTGCATAATAAAATTGGAAACTACGCGGCCATCATGCGGATGCATACGAGGTCCATAGGTATTAAAAATACGAATGACTTTTATGCGTACTTGATTTTGCCAATGATAATTAAAAAACAGGGTTTCCGCTACTCTTTTACCTTCATCATAACAAGACCTTGTTCCAATTGGATTTACGTGTCCCCAATAATCTTCGCGTTGTGGATGCACTTTTGGATCCCCATAAACTTCACTAGTGGAGGCTTGTAATATTTTGGCATTTATCCTTTTGGCAAGCCCGAGCATATTAATGGCGCCACTAACAGATGTTTTAACCGTTTTAATTGGATTGAGTTGATAATGAATGGGCGAAGCAGGACAGGCTAAATTAAAAATTTCATCCACCTCAATAAAGAAAGGCATTGTAATGTCATGCCGGATATATTCAAAAAAGGGATTTTCCATTAGATGAATAATGTTTTGTTTTTGTCCCGTAAAATAGTTGTCGACACAAATAACTTCATTGCCTTCTTTAAGTAATCGATCAATCAGGTGAGAACCTACAAAACCGGCACCTCCCGTAACTAAAACTTTTTTTCTAATCATAATTTTCGTTTTTAACAGTTGTTAGTGATTCGGTCTGATTATTTATAGAGAAGTATCTTTACCTATGCAGTAGTAGTGGAAGTTTTGTTCTTTTAACTCTTTTGCATCGTAAATATTTCTTCCATCTACGATCAAATTGTTTTTCATTAACTGACTAACATGATAAGTATCTAAGAATTTAAATTCAGGCCATTCGGTAACAACTATCAATCCATCAGCATCTAAAACGGCATCATATTTATTTTCAGCATACGATATTTTATCACCCAAAATATGTTTTGCCTCTGTCATAGCAACAGGGTCGTAAGCTGTAACTGTAGCACCTGCTTCGTAAAGTTTACGAATGATAACCAAGGAAGGAGCTTCGCGCATATCATCGGTTTGAGGTTTGAAAGATAGTCCCCACATAGCAAAATGTTTGCCTTTTAAATCGTAGTTAAAGTGCTTATTTAGTTTGTCCACCAGAATGGATTTTTGTTTTTCATTAACTTCTTCAACAGCTTTTAATACACGCATATTATAAGAATAACTATCAGCTGTTTTAATTAATGCTTTCACGTCTTTAGGAAAACAAGATCCACCATATCCGGTTCCCGGATAGATGAATTTTTTGCCAATACGAGAGTCACTCCCAATACCTTTGCGAACAGCATTTACATCGGCACCAACAATCTCACACAAGTTGGCGATATCATTCATGAAACTAATTTTTGTTGCCAACATTGAGTTTGCTGCATATTTAGTCATTTCAGCGGAAGTAATATCCATCAAAATAACCGGATGCCCATTCATGGTAAAAGGTTTATATAAGCGTTCTACCGTACGTTGAGCTCTTTCGGAATCACATCCAACAACAATACGATCAGGTTTAAGGAAATCGTTAACAGCATCGCCTTCTTTTAAGAATTCAGGGTTGGAGGCTATATCAAATTCCACCATAGCACCACGTTTATCTAGCTCTCCTTGAAGAGCTTTGCGTACTTTCTCGGCAGTTCCAACAGGCACGGTGCTTTTGGTTACCATTAACACATAGTCGTTGATGTTTTGTCCAACTTCACGAGCTACTTGTAACACATATTTTAAGTCAGCACTTCCGTCTTCATCCGGAGGTGTTCCTACAGCCCCAAAAACAACTTCAGTACCTTCAAGGCTGTCAGCCAGACTTGTACTAAAATGTAAACGTCCGTTTTCAACATTCCGAATAACCATGTCTTCCAAACCAGGTTCCCATATAGGTAAAATCCCTTTATTAAGGTTTTCGATTTTTTTTACGTCAATATCAACACAAGTCACATCAATACCGACTTCTGAAAAACAGGCTCCGGTTACTAATCCAACATAACCTGTTCCAACAATTGTAATTTTCATAGTGATTTTTTTTATTATGGTCAAAGATAGAAAAGATTTGCATTTTTGAGTAAGGTATTTCGGAAAAGAAAAGACTAAATTCGGCAATAGAATGACGCTTAAATTTGACTATTTTAGTTAAAAATTCAAAAAAAAATGAAATATATTTCAAAAAAAATATCGAAATAATTTAAAACAACTGGTTAATAATCAGTATTTAAGTCGAATAAGTGTTTTGGGTAAGTTTGTTTTTTTTGTTTAAAGGTCTTGTTAAATTATTGTAAAATTTAGTTTATTTGCTATTTTTGTTCCTTACTAAAATTATAAAATATGCAAGTTACTCGAACCTTTGATATCCTTGAGCGTTTGCGCCAGAATTTTATGTGCGAAGATGCATTGGCTGTTAAACGAAACAAAAAATGGGATATTTTTTCCACACAGCAATATCTGGATAGTGCCTATGACTTTGCCTATGGCCTTTTGGCACTGGGTTATAAAAAAGGAGAGAAAATTGGTACAGTTTCCAACAATCGTCCTGAGTGGAATTTTGTCGATATGGGAATGGCCATGGTGGGAATTGTACATGTTCCAATTTACCCAACTATTTCTGATGCTGAATATGAATATATTTTGGCTCATTCTGAAGTGAAAACGTTGATTGTTTCTGATAAATCGTTGTATAAGCGACTTGTCCCTCTGGCAAAAAAAGTGAGCACAATTGAAAATATTTATGTGTTTAATGAGGATATTGAAGGTGCAAAGTCTTGGACAGAAATACGTGATTTAGGTACGCAAAATAGAGCAAAGTACAAAGAAGAACTTGAAACTGTCAAGACGTCTATTAAGCCGGAAGATATGGCTACCATTATCTATACAAGTGGAACTACTGGGAATGCAAAAGGAGTAATGCTTTCTCATACTAATTTAGTTTCAAATGTGATAGCTACTACCATTATTCAGCCCTTGGAATTTGGAGATAAGGTACTGAGTTTTTTACCATTATGTCATAGTTATGAGCGTATGCTGAATATGAATTTTCAGTATAAAGGAATTCGCATTTATTATGCAGAGAATATGGCTTCCATTGTGGATAATTTAAATGAAATTAATCCTGATGGTTTTAGTACAGTTCCTCGATTGCTGGAAAAAGTTTATGATAAAATTATGGCCAAAGGAAAAGATTTGGAAGGCATTAAGAAGAAAATTTTCTTTTGGGCTGTAAATCTTGGATTGCGCTATGAATTGAATAATGCCAATGGTTGGTGGTATACTCAACAATTAAAATTAGCCAGAAAACTAATCTTTTCGAAATGGCAGGAGGCTTTGGGCGGTAATGTAAAAATTATCATTTCCGGTGGCGCTGCTTTGCAAGAAAGGTTAGCTCGTATTTTTCACGCAGCAGGAATCAATGTCATTGAAGGTTATGGTTTAACAGAAACTTCTCCTGTAATCGCCGTAAATCATTATGAATATCCTGAGATAAAATTTGGAACGGTAGGTCCTGTTTTGGATGGAGTGGAAGTGAAAATAGCTGAGGATGGCGAAATACTTGCTAAAGGACCCAATATTATGCTGGGTTATTATAAGGCTCTGGATTTAACTGCTGAAGTTATTGATGAAGATGGGTGGTTCCATACAGGTGATATAGGTATATTTGTGGATAATAAGTATTTAAAAATTACAGATCGTAAAAAGGAAATTTTCAAATTATCTTCCGGTAAATATATTGCTCCACAAGTCGTTGAAAATATCTGCAAGGAATCTATGTTTATTGAAAATGTGATGGTTATTGGTGAAAATGAGAAATTTGCAAGTGCACTTGTCTCTCCCGATTTCAATCATTTACACTTTTGGGCAACCAAACATAAGTTACACTACCGTGATAACGAAGAATTGGTGCATATACCTGAAGTGATTAAACGTTTTCAAAAAGAAATGAATGAGATAAATAAGAAACTGGGTGAAACCGAGAAAATTAAACGTTTTCGATTGGTTTGTTCCGAATGGACTCCTGCTACAGGTGAATTGTCTCCAACCTTAAAACTAAAACGAATGTTTTTATATGAAAAATACGATCATATCGTAAAAGAAATATTTATGTCGTCTACGGGCAACGTTTAAACTTTTTATTCTAAGTTTGAAAAACGCTTTGCAATTTTATTGTAAGGCGTTTTTTATTGTCAAAATTTATCAAAAATTACTATGCATGCATAAAACATTTACTATATTTGTGCAGACCAAAACCCAAATAAAAAAATAAAATAAGATGGAATCTGTAAAACGTACTTTTGATATTCTAACCTATGCTGAGAAAAATTTTCCGCAAGAGTCTGCATTAGCTGTAAAAAGAAATGGTAAATGGGAGCGATTTAGCACTGCCGATTATCGCAATGAAGTAGATAATTTTAGTTTTGGATTATTAGCTTTGGGATTCAAAAAAGATGATAAAATTGCTACCGTAAGTAATAACCGTCCCGAGTGGAATTTCATCGATTTTGGAATGTCGCAAATTGGTGTTGTTCATGTGGGGATTTATCCAAACATTAGTGAAAAGGAATACTTGCATATTTTGTCGCATTCTGAATCAAGAATATTGATAGTGTCGAATAAAGAACTGTACGAATTGCTTTACCCTGTTTTTGAGAAACTTGATAATCTGGAAGAAATATACACTATTGATCAAGTGGAGGGGGCTAAAAATTGGAGTGAAATTGGACGTGTTGGAAAAGAAAAAGCAAACAAATATCGTGAATTACTTGAGCAAAAGAAGGCCGAGATTAAGCCGGATGATTTGTTGACATTGATTTATACTTCCGGTACAACAGGACTTTCAAAAGGAGTTATGTTAACTCATAATAATATTGTGAGTAATGTAGGTCTAGCCATTGCTTGTGTGCCTTATGCTAAAGTTGGAGATGAAGCGTTAAGCTTTCTTCCTTTATGTCATGTTTTAGAACGATCAGGTAATTATTTATGGCAGTTGATAGGACTAAAAATTCATTATGCTGAATCTATCGAAACTATCGGAGATGATATGCGCGACATTAAAGTAAAAGTGTTTATTACTGTTCCACGAGTTTTTGAAAAAGTATATGATCAAATCATTAATAAAGGCCGCGAGTTAACAGGTATTAAAAAAGCTCTATTTTTCTGGGCTGTTAAATTAGGCGATCAATTGAAAGCAAATCCCGCTGATCGTTCTGCTTGGTACAATTTTAGACTTAAAATAGCAAATAAACTTATTTTTAGTAAATGGAGAGAAGCACTTGGAGGCGAACTCAAAGGTGTTATTTCTGGTGGTGCTGCGTTACAGCCTCGTTTGGCTCGTATTTTTAGAGCCGCAGGAATTCGCGTTCAAGAAGGTTATGGTTTAACGGAGACTTCTCCAATTGTTTCTGCAACTATGGCAGATTATCCTGGTGTAAAATGGGGAAGTGCTGGTTTAGTACCTGATAGTATTGAAGTTAAAATTGCAGAAGATGGAGAAATATTGGTGAGAGGCGATAATGTGATGATTGGCTATTATAAAGATCCTGAAAAAACTCGCGAAGCATTGACAGAAGATGGATGGTTTCATACAGGTGATATTGGTAATGTTGACGAAAACAGAATGCTAAGTATTACCGATAGGAAAAAAGAAATTTTTAAACTCAGTGGTGGAAAATATGTGGCTCCTCATCTAATTGAGAATGAATTTAAAGAGTCTCAATTCATTGAAAATATTATGGTAGTTGGTGAGAATGAGAAGTTTACAGGCGCATTGATTGCTCCCGATTTCGAGTTTTTACACAATTGGTGTCATATACATAAAATAAAATTTCGTGATAATAAAGATCTGATACATAATCCTAAAATTATTGGGCGCTATGAAAAAGAAGTCGCTACTCAGAATAAGGATTTAGATCATATTGCACAGGTAAAAATTTTCCGATTAGTGTGTGACGAATGGAAAGCGGAAACCGGGGAATTATCGCCTACCCAAAAACTTAAACGTAGGGTAGTGATGGAAAAATACGATCATTTATTGCAAGAAATTTATCCTAAAGAAGAATTCTAAAGGAAAATGAAGACTAATTCGACAGTAGAATATCTAAAAAGTCAAATAGACAAACCTTTTACGCATAGTATTTCGCCTTCCACTTTATTGTTAGGCGGTACTTTGCGTCATATTGGAGTGGGTGAAACTTGGGTTGATTATCCTATCAAACACGATCTTACTAATCCTGTTGGGATGATTCAAGGGGGCTTTTTGGCTGCTTTAATAGATGATACAATTGGGATTGCTTTTTTTAGCATGGAACCTAAACTGATGTATACTACTACCAATCTAAATGTAAATTATCTCTTTGGCGCTCGAAAAGGGGAAGTGGTGCGTGCCAAAGCAAATGTAATTCGTATGGGAAAGAAGATTGCTAATTTTGAATGCAAGATTTACAATTTTAAAAATGAAGTCATTGCAAGTTCAACTGCCAATCTTGTTGTTACAACTGTTAAAGCCATGCCTTTTGCCGATTTTATATCTCAAATAAAATCACAGTAAATTTAGAGTCGCTTTTTTATATATTAATCTAAAGTATTGTATATCAATTAATAGGTAGATTTTACTATTTAGATTCAAAATAAAAAATATACAATGCATGCATAGTAGTTGCATGCTGTCTGTTTATTAATTAATATTGTATCATTGAAAATCAATTAAACAAATAGGAGAGGATTTAAACATACCAATCTTTATTTAGATAAAAACTAATCGTATGATATCAAGTATTATTTTTCTAATCGTTTTAGCCATCACGGTCTTTCTATTTTACCGTAGTGTAAGCATCATTATTAAAAATATTAAGTTGGGAAAACCTCTCGACATTAAAGACCAACAAAGTAAACGTTGGAAAACGATGTTTTTGGTGGCCATTGGTCAAAGCAAAATGATAAAACGTCCTGTTGCAGGAATTTTGCACATAATGGTTTATGTAGGTTTTATCATTGTAAATATAGAAATGCTCGAAATTATGACCGATGGAATTGTCGGAACACACAGAGTATTTGCATTTTTGCCATTTTATAATGTAATAATCTCGTTTTTTGAAATCTTTGCCCTAGCCGTTATTGTAGCTTGTTTAACCTTCTTGTTTCGTAGAAATGGATTGCGTTTATCTCGTTTCCACAAAGCAGAAATGACGGCTTGGCCCAAGTTGGATGCCAATATCATTTTGATAACAGAAGTTTTATTAATGACTGCTCTTTTTTCTATGAATGCAGCTGATCAAGTGCTTCAGCTAAAAGGAATAGAGCATTATTCTATTACAGGACCTTTTTTGATTAGTGGATTTTTAGTTCCTCTATTCTCAGGCTTTTCTGTTTCAACTTTAGAATTTATTGAAGGTTTTGGTTGGTGGTTTCATATTGTAGGTGTTTTTGCCTTTTTGAATTATATCCCATACTCTAAGCATTTCCATGTATTTCTTGTTTTCCCGAATGTGTATTTTTCTAAGTTAAAACCTGCGACATACATTAGTAATATGGAAGCAGTAACTACTGAAGTTAAAATTGCAATGGGAATTATTCCAGAAGATGAAGCTGGAACCGAAGAAGTGGCTCGTTTTGGTGCAAAAGATGTTCGTGATTTAACTTGGAAAAATCTTGCCGACGCATACACATGTACAGAATGTGGTCGGTGTACCGATGTTTGTCCTGCTAATATAACGGGTAAAAAACTTTCGCCACGAAAAATTATTATGGATACTCGCGATCGCTTGGAGATTGTGGGAAAAGGAGTGGCAAAAGAAGGTGCTGAATTTGATGATAATAAAGCTCTATGGGGAGATTTTATCAGTCCGGAAGAATTATGGGCTTGTACCACTTGTAATGCCTGTACAAACGAATGTCCGGTTAATATCGACCATGTTTCCATAATCATGGAATTAAGACGTTATAGTTCGTTAGAAGAGGCTTCTACACCTGCAACTTTAAATGCTGCTCTTACTAATATAGAAAATAACGGAGCTCCTTGGCAATATGCTCAAGATGATAGGATGTTATGGGCCGAAGGAATGGATGTTCCTGTAATGGCTGATGTTATTAGTGCAGGAAATAAACCTGAATATTTATTTTGGGTGAGTTCTGCCGGTGCTTTTGATGACCGCTATAAAAAAGTCGTTCGCAGTTTTGTAAAAATCTTAAATCATTTAAAAACCGACTTTGCAGTTCTTGGAATCGAAGAAAGCGATAGTGGAGATATTGCTCGTCGTGCTGGTAACGAAATGCTTTTTCAAATGCAGGCATTGATGAATATTGAGGTTTTAAATGGCTATGAAGTGAAAAAAATAGTATGTACTGACCCTCACGATTTTAATACTCTAAAAAATGAATACTCCGATTTAGGAGGAAATTTTGAAGTGATACACCATACACAATTCTTGCAAGAGCAAATAGCTGCTGGAAATCTTGAAATTGGTGGTGATGTATTTAAAGATAGCACTATAACTTATCACGATCCTTGTTACCTTGGTCGTGGAAATGGTGAATACGATGCTCCACGAGATGTACTTGCTGCCATTCCTTCCGTTAAGGTTGAAATGAAAAATAATAAAGCTTTCAGCTTGTGTTGTGGTGCTGGTGGTGGACAAATGTTTAAAGAGGCCGAAGAAGGCGATAAAGAGATATATATGGAACGTACTGAGCAAGCACTTAAAACAGGATGTAATATTGTTGCAACTGCTTGTCCTTTCTGTATGGCTATGATTTCGGATGGACTTAAATATAAAGAGAAAGAGGATACCGTTAAGAATTACGATATTGCCGAATTAGTTGCAATGTCGATGAAATTATAAATTTAACTGTTCTATTTTAAATTGAAAGCCGCATTTTTGTAATTTGCGGCTTTTTCTATATCGTATGAAAAACACAATCAGTATTTTATTTTTTCTGCTAATTGCTCTTAATTCATTTAGTCAGGCCAAAGAAATTCCTTTTAACTCAGGTGAAAAAATTAGCTATTCAGCGCATTATCATTGGGGTTTGTTTTGGATGGAAGCAGGAGAAGTTGTTTTCAATCTAGATACAATTCAAAGAAAAGGAAAAGTAATTTTAAAAATGCAAAGTTTGGGTAAAACCCTACCAAAATACGATTGGCTTTTTAAAGTACGTGATACTTTTTCCAGCGAAGCTGTTTATCCTGCTATGAAGCCGCTTAACTTCAAAAGAGCAAATTTTGAGGGGGGAAATTGGGTTCGGAATTCTTATACTTTTAATCAGAAACAAGAGACTTTGTCATTGGATATGGAAAGTAATGTTTCTGCTCATAGAATAGACACAATTTCACTTCCTAAGGAACAAATAATGGATGTGCAAACCGCAGTGTATTATGCACGTTTATGGAATCTTAGACAAGCCGAAATAGGAGATCAGAAAATACTTAACTTAATTCTTGGAGGAGATTTCTTTACCATACCAATGACTTATCAGGGCATTAAAATTGTAAAGCATAAAAACGGAAAGCTATATTCTTGTTATAAAATCACAACTAAAGTTGTGGAAGGTCTTATTTTTAGAGCCAATCAGGAGATAAGTATTTATCTTTCCAGAGATGAAAATCAATTGCCTTTGGTTGTAAAGGCTCCAATTCTTATCGGAAGAGTAGAGGGTTATTTACAAGAAACTAGCGGTGTAGATTTTCCTGAAAGTATAAACAATTAATCTGTTTTTAAGGTTTCTACAGGATTGGCTCTGGCCGTAATGTAGGTTTTTAAACTAACGGTTAACAAACCAATTATAAGAGAAAACAAGGCGGCCAAGATAAACCCTTCTATACCTAAGTCAATTCGAATAGCAAAATCATTTAACCAGTTTTTTAAGAAAAACCAAGCTGGAATCCAGACAATTAAATTTGCTATAAGTATTAAAATAGTAAATTCTTTTGATAAGGTAAACATGATCCGTCCCAAAGAGGCTCCAAGAATTTTCCGAATGCTTATTTCAGCGCTTCTTTGCTCGGTAATAAAAGCGGCTAATCCATATAAACCCATTCCTGCCAATAAAAGTGCAATAAAGGTGAAATAGTAAAATACATTACCCATTCGCTTGTCGTTGGTGTAAATATTATCGTAAGTTTTATCTAAAAAAGAGTAGGAGAAAGGGACTTTTGGCAAATAGTTATTCCAGGTTTTTTCAACTTCTACAAGGGTTTTGTTTAAATCATCACCTGCTATTTTTATAATGATATATTTATAAAAGCGAGGGAAAATATGCACCATTAGAGGATTAACTTCGGTGTGAAAGGAAGCATAATGAAAATCCTTAACTACTCCAATAATCGTTCCTACTTTTGGCTTTTTCAAAGCATAACTAAAAATCATTTTTTTCCCAATGGGATCTTTGATATTGTATTTTGCAACGGCAGTCTCGTTAATGATAAAGGCAGAGGAAGAATCAGCCGAATTTTCCTTGGAAAATGTTCTGCCAGCTACCATCTCAAGTCCAAAAGCATTTAAGAAATCATAATCTGCACAAAGCATGCGCACGCCAATTCGATCGCTACGTTTTTCATCATTTTTCAATGTACTCCTAAGCTCAGGCATCCGAACACCATAAACACCAAAACGTTCCCCGGGAATATTGGAACTGCCAGAAACTGATTCAACTCCTGCAATTTGCTGAAGTTCATTCTTGAGTTCTGGAATATATTTGATATTGCTTTGCCCGGAAAGGGGTAAAACAACTACTTGTTCTTTATTAAATCCAATATCTGTATTCTGTATAAATCGGAGCTGTTTTGCAACAGTTAGAGCTGTAATAGTTAGGAAAATACTGATAGCAAATTGAGAAATCACTAAAAATCGACGAAGTGCCAGATTTAATAAATCGTTCTTTCCTGCATTGATTTTAGTGGCTAAAACCTGACTGGTTTTGTAGCGCGACATAAAAACAGAAGGATAAAGACCGGAAAGTATGCTCAAAGCTAAAATGACGATCACTAAATAGACAATACTTTCTTTTTTTAGCAACTGACTTAGAACCAAATTTTTTCCGGCAAAGTCATTGAAATAGGGAAAGCTTAATTCAACCAATATCAAGGAGATGAGTAAAGAAGCAAGAACCAATGCAAAAGACTCACTTATAAATTGCATAAAAATGCTTCCTGTATTAGCTCCCATAACTTTTCGCATGCCAATTTCTTTCGCTCTTTTTATCGAACTGGCAGTAGCAAGATTCGTATAATTGATTGCAGCTAAAATCAAAATGAATATGCCAATAGTGATATAAATAATAATGTATTCGAAATTGCCATTGTTTTCCAGCTCTTTTTCTGCGTGACTTTTTAAGTGAATATCACTAATAGGAACAAAAAGCATTTTACCTTCGAGTCCGGCAAAGCGATTGGAAAGGCTGTCTTTTTTTAGGATATTGAGTAAATATTCATCCATATTTTTTTGCAAATGCGACTGTAATTCTTTGCCTTTTTCTAAACTTTTTGCTTTTACATAAGTATAGAAAACCATGGGTCCGGCAGAATCGGCTCGGCTCCATTCCTGATGTAATTTCATCATAGAGAAAACAACATCAAAATGAAAATGTGAGTTGGCAGGAACATCTTCAAATACTGCTGAAATGGTACAATTTTTATTGTCCACTTCAACCTGATTTCCGGCAATCTTTGAATTTCCAAATAGCTTTTTGGCTATTTTATTCGAAACCATAATTTTATCTGCCGAATTTAATAGCGATCCGGCTTGCTTGTCAATCAAAGGAAATGAGAAAACATCCAAAAATGAGGAGTCAGCATAAATCATTCTTTTTTCAGAAGTACTGTTACCATTGGCATACAGATAAGGAGGATTGAAAATATCCATAATTCTGCACGCATCGCCATAAGCACTATGATTTACCGTAAGGTCATAGCCTAAATTTCCTTCAGTAGTAGCCCATAATTGATTTTTTTCTCCCCATTTGTATTCTTCCTGAATACGATAAATCCTTTCGTAATCTTTGTGGAATTTATCATAACTCAACTCATCGTTGATGTAGAGAAAAATCAAAATACTTGTTGCCAAACCAAAAGCTAAACCAAAAACATTGATGATGGAATACACCTTATTTTTGAATAAAAACCTTGTTGTAGTTTTAAAAATATTTTGGAGCATAGAGTCGATCCTTAATTAATCAGTATTTGCTTGAGCAGAATGGGTATTTTTTTATTTTCTTCTGTAAATATTTCTGCTACTTGCCATTTATCTGAGCAGGCTTTTATCTTTTGCTTAAGAAAATCTGTAGCGGGTAGATTTTTTGGATTGTCTTTTACCAAATCCCATATTTCAAAACGGTATGTGGGAATATTTTCTTCTCCGGAATGAAGAATTTGAATATCGAAATATTCGCCGGGAGAAGAATCAGGAAGTACTATTTTAATTTCCTTTGGCATTTTGTTTGACTTAGATAATCTTTTTTTCGCTAAAACTCTGCAAAATATTTTCATTAATAATCTGCCCGTCGAACAAACGAACAATTCGATTTGCATAAGAAGCGTCACGTTGTGAGTGAGTTACCATTATAATGGTTGTGCCTTCTTTATTCAGTTCGCCGAGAGTTCGCATAACTTCTTCTCCATGAGCTGAATCTAAATTTCCTGTAGGCTCATCAGCTAAGATCAACTTAGGTGAGCCGACCACTGCACGTGCCACAGCTACTCTTTGTTGCTGACCACCACTCAATTGTTTCGGAAAATGATTTTTCCTATGCAACATATGCATTTTTTCTAATGCAGATAATACGAGTTGTTTTCTATATCTTCCTTTATAGCCCATATAAATCAAGGGCAACTCAATATTTTCGTATACGTTTAGCTCTTCAATTAGATTGAAGTTTTGAAAGATATAACCCAAGTTTTTCTTACGTAATTGAGCTCTTTTTTTTTCCTTGTATTTAGAAGTTTCCTCGTTTAAAAAATGATACGTTCCGGCACTTGGATTGTCGAGTAAACCTAAAATATTGAGCAGCGTCGTTTTTCCACAACCCGAAGGTCCCATAACAGCAACAAATTCGCCTTCTTTTACTTCAAGGCAAACATCTTGTATTGCGCGTGTTTCAACCTCAGCATTGCGGTATATTTTGGTTAAGCCAGATGTTTTTATCATGGTTTCAATATTCATTTTGGCTCGACTAATTTATGAAATAATGTTAGATAATGGGTTTGTTATAAAGTTTATCCTATTATTACCGCTTATATTTTTAATAATGCACGAATTGTGCCGTTATATTATCTATCTGATATTCAGCATTTAATGTTAATATTACTGTTATTTATGTGTTAATATATGTTCGGTATCGAGCGTTTTTATGTACATTTACGAACAATATTTTAATATAATCTATGAAGGCTCAAGCTAAAATTTTAGTAGTTGATGATGATAAAGATGTTTTGTTAGCCGCAAAGCTATTTTTAAGCCAATATTTTACTTTCGTGCATACGGAAACAAATCCAGAGTATTTACCTGATTTAATGCGGGCGGAGAACTACGACATTGTATTGTTGGATATGAATTTCTCTCGTGATGCAACAAGTGGTCAAGAAGGTTTTTATTGGTTAAACAGGGCTTTGGAAATAGATCCTGCCGCTGTAATTATTTTTATAACCGGTTATGGAGATATTGAAATGGCGGTGCAAGGCATAAAAGAAGGAGCCACCAATTTCATTCTAAAACCTTGGGATAATCAAAAATTATTAGCCGAAATTACTGCCAATTTGCAAGTGCGGGAATCTAAAAAAGAGCTAGCTCTTCTTCGTGATAAGCAGAAGCAATTGATGTCTGATATGGATTCTCCATTTATCGATATTATTGGACATTCCCAGCCTATTGAGAAAGTATTGAATACAGTAAAAAAAGTTGCTCAAACAGATGCCAATGTTTTATTGCTCGGCGAAAATGGAACAGGTAAAGAGCTTATAGCCAGAGCTATTCATCGAGTTTCGCAACGTAAAGATGAGGTTTTTATTTCGGTAGATTTAGGAGCCATTACCGAATCGCTTTTTGAAAGTGAGCTTTTTGGTTATAAAAAAGGAGCTTTTACCGATGCTAAAGAAGACCGAGCCGGTCGTTTTGAAGCGGCTTCCGGAGGAACTATTTTTTTAGATGAGATAGGGAATTTAAGCTATGGCTTGCAATCAAAATTATTGAGTGTACTTCAAAACAGGAAAGTTGTTCGATTAGGAACCCATATCGAAATTCCAATTGATGTAAGAGTGATTTGTGCTACCAATATGTCGCTTTATGAAATGGTAGATGAAGGTAAATTCCGTCAGGATTTGTTATATCGTGTAAATACCGTTGAAATTCAGATTCCTCCGCTACGCGAAAGATCGGATGATATTCCTGATTTGCTTGAGCATTTTATGAATGTGTATGTGAAAAAATACCGTTTACCAAAGAAAAGAGTGAGTATTTCGGCGATCAAAAGATTAAAAAAACATACTTGGCCCGGAAATATTCGGGAACTACAACATTCTGTTGAGCGAGCAGTGATACTGGCAGAAGAAACAACGCTTCAGGCACAGGATTTCTTTTTAGCCAAATCAAGTCCAAAAGATGCTCTCTTAAATGTTGAGAATCTAAATTTACAAGAAAGGGAACGGATATTAATTCGCAGAGTTATAGATAAATATGGTGGCAATATTTCAAAAGCAGCCAAAGAATTGGGATTGACCAGAGCTTCACTTTATCGGCGTATAGAAAAATATGATTTATAAAAATTTTCGCTGGGTCATTTTTTTTAGGGTGTTTCTTCTTCTTTTAAACACTCTTTTATTGGTTTATTTTTATACCGAAAAAGATTTTATTACGGCAGGTTTTTTATTGACTTTGCTGGTAGTGCAAACCTATTTATTAATTTATTATGCCGAACAAAGCAACAGGCGTCTGAGTATGTTTCTGGACGGGATACGTTATCATGATTTTGCCACTACTTTTTCATCAAATGTGAGTGGGAAAACCTATGAACATCTGAATGCTTCCTTTAACGAAGTAATACAGCTTTTTAAAAAAACAAGAGCAGAGAAAGAAGCTCAATACCATTATTTGCAAACAGTAATTCAGCATATAAGTATTGGTATAATTGCTTATCGTAAAGATGGTGAAGTAGATATTGCAAACAATGCGATTAAACGTTTATTTGGAATAAATAACCTAAAACATATACAACAGCTGGATAGCATCGATGAAAGTATAAGTCATCAATTATTAAATATTAAATCAGGAGATTCTATTCTTATAAAATTATTTAAGGAGGATGAAGTTTTACAATTGGCAGCTGTGGCTACCGAATTTAAAAAGCAAGGGGAAGAATATTTATTGGTAAGCTTTCAGGATATTCATGCGGAGCTGGAAGCCAAAGAAATTGAGTCTTGGCAAAATTTGATTCGAGTGCTAACGCACGAAATAATGAATTCGATTACACCCATATCCTCCTTAACTAAAACGGTAAATCAAATGATTTTTGAAGAAGAATCTGAAGATTTAAAGATGAAAAATTTAAATAAAGATGAGCGTGAAGATGTGAAACTGGCTCTTGAAACAATTGGTAAAAGGAGCGAAGGACTTTTAAATTTTATGGAAATATACAGAAACCTAACTCGGATTCCAAAACCAAATTTCAAACACATTCCTGTTATCGATTTATTTCAAAATGTGGAACAACTTTTCACTATGCAATTAAAAAATAATAACATTCGTTTTTCCTATAAAATTTTACCTGAAACGCTTCATATAGCGGCTGATCCTGATTTGCTTGAACAAGTTTTGATCAATTTGGTTTTAAATGCCATTCAAGCATTAAAAGAATCTTCGAATCCGGAGATTAAAATAGTTTCGCGTTTTAACCGAAACAATCGCGTAATTATCGAAATCGCAGACAATGGAAAAGGAATAAAACCGGATTTATTGGATAAAATATTTATGCCTTTCTTTACATCAAAGAAAGAAGGATCGGGAGTAGGACTAAGCCTTTCCCGTCAGATTATGCATATGCATAAAGGCAGTATTCAAGTTAAATCAATTACAAATAAAGGAAGTGTTTTTACACTCATTTTTTAGAATAATAAAGTTATGGCCATAAAAACAAAATTTGATTTCCCGATTAATAAACTAAGTGCAAATAGATGGAGTCCTCGTGCTTTTGCAGATAAAAAAGTTGAAAAAGAAAAATTGCAGTCTGTTTTTGAAGCTGCCCGCTGGTCTGCATCTGCATTTAATGCGCAGCCCTGGCGGTTTTTAATTGGCTATCAGGGTGACGAGAATTATCATTTGATAATGAATACTTTAGTTGAGTTTAATCAAAATTGGGCAGGAAAAGCCCCTGTTTTAATATTGAATTGTTATCAAATGAATTTTAGCCATAATGGGAAGCTAAATTTAACGGCTCAATATGATTTGGGACAAGCGGTGGCTCAATACTCCTTGGAAGCATTAAATCAAGGTTTGTACGTACATCAAATGACAGGTTTTGATGCTAAAAAAGCGAATGAATCTTTTGGTTTGGGTAAGAAAGTAACCGCTTTTAGTGTAACTGCTTTAGGGTATTTGGGTAATGTAGATTCTCTGCCTAATGATATGCGGAAAATGGAATTGGCAGAGCCAAAACGAATGCCTCAAAATGATTTTCTTTTGTAATTTCTCTGTGAAACTTTATCTTACTTTGAGTACCTTTGTGTGATAGTTATTTAGAAAGTATCACAAAGAAAACAAGAGCTTCACAAAGGAAGATTATAATATGTTATATTTATTGATACGGAATTTAATAGCTCATATATTTGATTTTTAATTCTTTACACAATTAATGTTTTGTTGTTCTTAATTTCAGAATTATGTTTTCTATAAAAAAATACAATACTCTTTTTTTATTTATGTTGTTAGTTGCATTCACTTCTTGCGAAAATGGAAAGAAAGCACAAAAAAAGACAAAACAGATAGATCAGACGGAAATTCTTGATTTACAAATTCCTATTTTCAATGGTGATTCAGCTTTCGCTTATGTGGCAGCGCAAACGGTTTTAGGTCCTCGGGTTCCGAATACCAAAGCGCATAAAAGAGGCGCCGATTATTTAATTGAAAAGCTAAAACAATATGCTGATACGGTTGTTGTACAGGAGTTTCAAGCCTGGGCTTTTGATGGCACTTTATTAAATGGTAAAAATATTGTTGGAAGTTTCAATACCGAAAAGAAAAAACGTGTTTTTCTTTCCTCTCACTGGGATTCTCGACCATTTGCCGATCACGATCCCGATGAAGCAAATCATCATACACCAATTGATGGTGCCAATGATGGTGCTAGTGGTGTTGGTGTCTTAATTGAAATGGCAAGACTGATGCAGATTGAAAGACCCGAAATTGGCGTGGATATTATTTTATTCGATTTGGAAGATTATGGGACTCCTGAATTTGCTACACGTACTTCAAATTCGGAAGAAACTTGGGGATTGGGCTCGCAATATTGGGCGCTTAATCCGCATGTACTGGATTATACAGCTCAATATGGCATCTTGCTTGATATGGTTGGAGCCAAAGATGCCGTTTTTCGTAGAGAAAATTTTTCCATCAAATACGCTCCACAAATTGTTAAGAAAGTGTGGAAAATTGCTGCTAATGCCGGATATGGGGATTATTTCTTAATGGAGAATGGCTTCTCTGTTCTCGATGATCATTACTTTATAAATCGGAATGCAAATATCCCAACTATAGATATTATTCAACATAATAGCAATTCTGAATTTGGCTTTTATGAGCACTGGCATACGCTAAAGGATAATCTGGAAAATATCGATAAAGAAACGTTAAAGGCAGTTGGTCAGGTGGTTACCGAAGTTGTTTATCGAGAGCGCTAATCGATTTCTTATGAATTTTAAATAGACAAGGCAGTATAATTTATAAGCCTTGTCTTGTATGAATCCCCTATTTATAGGGTCTGACCTTTATTCGCTTTTTTCGCTCTCTTTGCAGCCTTTTTCTCTTTTGGGGTCATTGCAGCTTCTTTTTTTACATTCTTTTTTGCATCTTGCGACTTTGCCATGATTGTATATTTTTAATGTTTGTTTTTCTGTTTTTTTAGGACATTCAAATATATGAATTTTTTTGCGCTTTGGGGTTTGTGTTTAGGGCAAACACATCTTAATATTCAATAAATGCTTTTTCTTTGCGTAGGTCTCTGCGCCATTGCGTGATATTTTTTCTCGCTAAGTCGCCAAGCCGCCAAGTTCATTAATTTAAAGATTTAAAGCGTAATAAATTATAAACTGCTGATATTTAATATTTTGTGTTATTTGGGGATGTCTTTTCCATTCTTGCATTTAAATTAGATGGTTTACCCTGTCGTGTTTTGTCCTGATCTGTTAAATTCCAAAATCAATTTCTTATTTTTAATCCATTCATCTGAATAGCTTTGGTATTTTAAGATTTCATTTTTCAATAATCTGTTCCAAAATGCTATAGTTTTTGATAGGCGAAAACATTATTCAATCCAATTTATCTTTTTAGGCTCTCGTTTTACGACTTTATTATATTTATACTTTGGGTGACCAAACATTATGGAAATTACCGCTTCGTGATCATTGGGAATATTAAAAACTTTTCTAATCTCATTAACTTTGTTTATTGCAGCAGGAACAATTCCATTTATTGTAGCACCTAAACCCATTGAGTGTATCGCAAGCATAACATAAGTAGCATAAATCAATGTATTATGTGTATGTTCTTCTGCTCCTTTTTCTGCGTGAAAAACCATTAAAGCAGGTGCTCCTCTTGTAATTCTGTCTCCATATTTTAGTTTGTAATTTTCAAGTTTAGACATTGGATATAAATGATTTTTCAAGGTATTAAAAGTTTCTATTCCTTTTTTTAATTTTATAATTCTACTTACAATTGGACTGTCTATCCATTTTACAACATCATCAAGAAACTTTTCGGTTGGAGCTAATAGCTCTTCTATTTTTTTTCTATTGTTTATTATTGATATTTCTACTTTATTTGGCTCTGCTCCATAAGGTGCATATTGCAAGACTTCTAATACTTGTTCTAGGATTTCTTTTTCAACGGGTTTATCTTTAAAATTCCTTATTGAGCGACGTGTTGAAACAAAATCTTTAAATTCCTGAAAATTAAAAGTCTCTGTTGGGAATTGTTCAAAATCAGTTTCGTAAGAATATTTTGAAATTTTTACGGCATTGGTAGAACAAACCGCCATACATTGTCCGCATTCCAAACAAATTTCTTCTCGCTCCGGAATGAAATTTACCAAGCCATTTTCATCAATACCTATATAATTTACTGGGCAGACTTCTATACAAAGTTTACATTTTGCACATTTGTCTTGGTCTATTTTGTTTTTCACTTTTGTTTATTTTATGTGCTGATTTTATTTGTAAAGTGTAAAGCTTTTACTTAACGATTTTATATAGTGTGTTTGGTGTTTTAAAACTCAAAATTTTTCAATTTACTACACCATTTATTTAATGCTAATTCGCTTATATTTATCACTTTCTGCTCAATTTTTTATATTGCGTATGTGCTGGTGGTTTACGTTGTTATGTCTTTGCAAATCATTTGTTCTTAGTCATTTTCTTCGTAGTAATACGAATAGTCAATTCCTTTCATAAACATTTCACGGTCGTTAATTTTGTTGGTTAAAGTGTTTATTAACAATTTTTTAAGAACGTTGCTATTTGTTGGGCTTTGCATCATTGCGTTCATATAATCTCTTTTGCCTATTTTACTCCAATCTACACATTTTCTTAGGCGTTTTTTCAATATTAAATCCAACCATATTCGGGTACTTCTGCCGTTTCCTTCCATAAACGGGTGTGCAATGTTCATTTCTACATATTTATTCACGATTTCGTCAAATGTAGTTTCGGGCATTGCTTCTATTTGTTTTAATGTTTTACCCAAAAAGCGTGATACAGCAAATTGAAAACCGCTTTTTGAAATGTTTTTTTGTCTGATTTGTCCAGCAAAATCATACAAGCCGCCAAATAAATAAGCGTGAATTTGTTGCAAGCCTTTGGTTGTGCCAACTTCAATGCTGTTGATAAATGAACTTCCAAACAAGGCATACGCTTTTGTTTTACTTTTTCCGTCTATACTCCCATCACTGTATGTAAACCATTCAATAAATTGGTTTGCTTTTTTGCTAGGAAACTCTTTGCCCAATGCAATAATGCCGTTATAATCCAACATATCAGCTAAACGCATCTTGCCATCTGGTGCAAGAAATTTCAACTGGGTAGTAGCACTAACCACTTGACTGTTTTCTTTCTTCAATTTAGCTTTAAGGTATTTCCAATAGTTGCGGGTTTTGGTATAGTCGTTTTGGTCGGTAAGCACGGCAACAATATCCAACACCGAAAACCACCACTTGGCATTTTTTTCGTCCCAAACGGCACGCACTTCGCGGTCGTCAAAAAAACGTATGGATGTTTTTGCCTTATTCATATTTTCCTTTTGAAGTTTGCCTTAGTAATGTTGATATGTTTTTTTTTCAATTATCTCTAAGCGAATTTACAAATAAATGTCAATGGACAATGTTGTTTAATTCCGAAATTTTATTTTTTGAACTTCGTCAGTAAAATGGTTTTTCTTGTCAGTTTGTCATTTGTACTGTGGTTGTTCTACGCTTGCCCATAGTGTTTGGCAATATGAAAAGTTGCGTATTTTAAAACTCAAAATTTTCAAATTACCGCACCGTTTATTTGGTGCTAATTCGCTCATATTTACCACTTTCTGCCCAATTTATTATATTGCCTGTTAGCACCTGCTGTTCTTTATTATCAAATACATATTCATTGTTTCGTTTAAAATATTTACGCTTATCGGTTTTGAAAAAAATATCAATTATATTTTATGCTGCCATCCTTACCTTTGAATTCTTAGTTTTTGTTTTTCGGACCATTCTTTTGATTTAATTTCAATCACATAAATCCCGTTACTTAAATCTCCAACATTAATTTGTCGCTGATTTTGTCGAAGTTTTTCTGAACTGATTAATTTGCCAACAACATTATAAATATTCAATGTCAAGTCGGTATTTGACTTATCTGTATTCAAAGTAACAATGTCAATGGCAGGATTGGGATAAATACTAATATTCATTTCCTTATTCAATTCTTCCGTTGCTGTTTCCGTACATAGGTTCACTATTTGAACTGGTGTAGATGGATTATTGGTTGTTGTCCCAATTCCTAATTCTCCATCAAAATTGTTACCACAAGCCCAAGTAGTACCATCATTTTTTATGAATAGCGACCAAGAATATCCTGCTGCAATAGTAGTGATTCCGCTTAAAGAACTTACTTGAACGGGAGTGTTTTGATTAGTATTTGTTCCATCGCCCAATTGACCACTGCTATTCTCTCCACAAGCCCAAACTGTGCCGTCACTTTTCAAAAACATGGAATGTGTTGCACTTGCTGCAATAGCAGTAATTCCACTTAAAGAACTTACTTGAACGGGAATGTTTTGATTAGTATTTGTTCCATTGCCCAATTGACCATAAGTATTCTCTCCACAAGTCCAAACTGTGCCGTCGTTTTTTAAAAACACAGAATGGAATCCATGTGTTGCAATAGCAGTTATTCCACTCAGAGAACTTACCTGAGTTAGAGTGTATACATTTGTGTTAGTACCAACTCCCAATTGACCAGCCAGATTATGACCACAAGCCCAAGCTGTCCCGTCATTTTTTAAAAATAGGGAATGGTCAGGTCCAGCTGTGATAGCAATGATTCCACTTATGGAGCTAATCTGAACTGGGAAGTATTCTTTTTGTATTGTTGTTCCTAAGCCTAAATCACCATTTTGATTACTTCCACAACCCCAAACTGTACCATCATTTTTCAAAAATAAGGAATGAGCGCTGCCTGCTGCAATGGCGGTAATGTCACTCAAAGAAATTATCTGAGATGGAACTAATTTATCAGAGTACAAATCATCGCCCAATTGAGCATGGTTGTTCAATCCGCAAGCCCAAACTGTGCCGTCATTTTTAAGAAACAGGGAATATTTATATCCTGCGGAAACAGAAGTGATTCCACTTAGCGAACTTATTTGAATAGGAACTTGTTGGTCAGTTGTTGTTCCATCACCCAACTGACCATCATCATTGTTTCCACAAGCTTGCACATTGCCTGAACTGCAAAGGAATAGGGTATGATTTGCTCCTCCTGATATTGTTTGTGAATAAGAGGGAATACTGATTAGTAAATATGCTAAAACACTAATTAAACAGAATAATATTGATTTTTTCATTTTGTTTTTGTCAGAGTTTACCGTGCTGACTCCGCACTTCTAAAATCATAATTATTTGGTGAATATTATTTTCTCGTTTTACCCATGCTACCGCTAACGGTTTGGCTATAAAATGTGGCAGCGCTTCGGAGTACTTTTTTGTCGCCCGACAAAAAAGCGGGAACGAAAAGCCCTTAAATCTACCGAGTACGAACTGCCATATTTTATGAGCCGTTATTAGGGGTAGTTTTAACTTGGTTCCCATAAGTCTAACCGTACTAATTTATTTTCTATAAAGTAAAAAACCAATTTTACGTCCAGTAATGTTCCCTGAGTTGTCTTAAGCCATACACCGCATGTAAAATACTCACTGCTATCTCCATAAATACTTACTGAGTGTTTTGTTGGACAATCAATAGGAAACATTTTTTTGATGTCTTGAAAAGTCGTGAATTGATTTAACCTTGTTTTATTAATAGTAACTGTTTTAATTTTTTTGTCAAATTTGATGACATTAATTCTACAGTAATTTTCCTTTTTGTAATATTCAAAATATGTACTCCCAACATAAATTAATGAATCAGCTGTTGACATATCCATTAATTCAGGAATAGGCACTATACTGTCAATTAAGTTGAGTTTGACTAATTCATCAAAGTCAATTAAAAGCGAAATGTTTTCATTGATCTGTATTGAGTCAAAATTAATGTTTTGAGCATTTACAGAAACTGTAAAAACTAAAAATGATATTACAATAATTATGTTTTTCATTTTTTCTAAAATCACCCATAAGGGTATTATATATACATAAAATCACATAATATATCCCTATAAGTCAGGATATATGTTTTTTGTTTATATACATCAAAGTTAAGGCTTTATTTTGAGAATAAAAATTGGGAGAAGAGAAAACGAGGGTAACGCATCTAAATTTAAACGCAAGGAATGCTAAGAGATGCGCAAGGGACGCAAAATGTCATAGATCAGAAATTTATATGTTTGCGAACGTTGCGTATTTACTTTGCGAGCATAGTGATTAAGCTTATAACGTATTGGTTTTATTCAGTTAATAATATAAATTTTCTTTTGGGTTGTTTGATAAGCTATAACAAAAGTGCTTTGTAAATATTAAGATTTGCCCTGAGAAGAGAACGAAAAGCCTCGATGTATTAAAAATTCCACTGCAAACGACTAAAGTACATTTGTCCAATATCGCCATATTCTGTGCCTTTATCGCCCCAAAAAGTTTGAGCAATAAAGTATAAACTTACATTAT
>JAGGUP010000043.1 GCA_021158405.1 Bacteroidales bacterium | reverse complement strand
CCTGTGTTAGCATCGTGAATAAAAATGCCATCGTTAACAGAATCAAAAATAGTTTTAAATCTATCCTCGCTAAGCTGTAATTTTTCTTGTACAATTTTATTTTGCGCAATTTCTAATTCTAGTTGCTTGTTGGTTTCTTCAAGATTGTTGGTTCTCTCTTTTACCGTTTCTTCTAATTGATTATTTAAATTAACAAGAGAATCTTCTGCCGCAAAGCGTTTATCGTCTGATTTGTTTAGTCGGAAATAGGAGATTATAAATATTCCAACACCGATAAGCCAAATTATTCCAAACAATAGATATTGATTTTTAATATCACTTTTTACAGATAAATATATCTGATCCATTGGGTAAGAGATACTTATTCCTCCTCTCATATCTCCCAATTTATAACCTTGTTGTTTATGGCATTTTAAACAACTTTCCTCTACAAAAAGAGGAGCCATATATCTGAAATATTCCTTACCATCTAAAGAATCAAGCTCCGAAAACTCCATTAAGCCATTTTTAAATTTCTGCAAGGTTTCTGTTTCCCATTCATCAGCTTTATTTTTGGCGCGAATAGGATTTAAACTGGTAATATGCGATCGGGTTTCTGTCGTTACTGTTTCCATTTCATAGATTTGACGAGTCATATAAGCAGGATTCATTAACGTATAAGTTACAGCAGAATCTATAATAAGATCTCTTTCAGGAAGATTTTCAAGATAAGGATTAGGTGGAGTTGCGCTATCTGCCTTTACATATATTCCTCCTTTATTAGATGTCCAAATCCTATAAATAATATCTTTATCAAAACTAGATTTAGCGTGGATATATGCTTTATTTAAAGCTTCGTTAGTTATTAATTTAATGTCAAAGCTCAATAATAAGACTAAAGAAACAGACCAAATTAATATGCTTATAATGACCTGTTTTGTTAATCCGCTATTGTGTTTAAGTGATTTTTTCATCTAGAAGGATACTTTTAATTCGCTGTGCTTATTGCGCCCCTAAATATAAGAAATAAATTTGATGTATTTATAAGTTGATTTAATAAGATGCGGCTAGGTGAGTAAGGTAAGTGGGTAATAGGGCAACGCATCTAATTTAAACGCAAGGAATACGCTAAGTGTAGAATATTAGAGGTTTATGTGTTAGCGAGCTTTGCGCATTTACTTTGCGTGCATAGCGGTTAAGATAATAGCGAATTGGTTTTATTTAGTTTAAAATATTCGTTTTCTTTTGGATTGTTTGATAAACTATAATAAAAAGTGATTGTTTATGCATTAAGATTTGCCCTGGGTAAGTAAGGTGAGTAGGAGAATCCCACTGAACCACTAAACCATTTAACCACTCAACTTACTTAAAGCTCAACCAATTTCCAATAATCTTTAGTAAATTCGAAACCAATTATGAGCAAAAGAGCATTAAAAAAATACGTCGGAGAACTAACAAAAGAACAGCTCGAAGAGCAGATTCTGGAGCTTTATAGCCGTTTAAAAGAAGTTAAAGAGTTTTATAATTTCGTTTTCAACCCCAATGAGAAAAAGCGAATAGAGGAATGTAAATTTAAGATTCAGAAAGAGTATTTCCCACTTTCGCGTAGAAAGCCTAAAAAAAGAAGATCAGTTGCTCAAAAATGCATAAAAGCCTTTTTAAAGCTTGGTATGGAGCCTAATTATATTGCTGATCTGATGCTTTTTAATATAGAAACAGCTCTACTGTTTTCAGCAGAAAATACGATTAAGCAAGAGTCTTTTTATATCAGTATCCAACGCTCATTTATAGAAGCCGGAAAATACATTTCTGATGTTGGATTGACGCACGTTTTTGAAGACCGATTAGAGAAAATTATAAATGAAGTTTGGGAGCAGGAATGGTTTAATAAGGAGGCTTTTGTGTTATAGTAGTGATACGATGACTCCGAAAAGATTGATACGATGACTCCGAGTCATCGTATCAATAAAAAGCTATTTCAATTCCAGTCCCAAATTCTTTCCTTTATCAACAGCCGGAATTCCATCCACCATCCATTCGGGAGCCGGAGCTCCTTTTAGATAATGATCAAAGAATTGCTTCATCCGAATGGTAAAATCCATCTGATTGGAACGTTTTTTCGTTAAATTATGTCCAGCTCCATTATAGTTTAATAACCAAGCAGGCTTATTTAAGCGCCGCATAGCGACAAAAATCTCAATTCCTTGATACCAGGGCACAGCTCCATCATTATCGTCGTGACGGAACATAATGGGCGTATGAATATTGGGCGCATAAAAAACAGGAGAGTTTTCGATATACTCTAAGGGTTTTTCCCATAAAGTCCCGCCAATTCTGCTTTGTGTTTCTTCGTATTGAAACGCACGATTCATCCCGCTTTGCCAACGAATTCCTCCATAAGCACTTGTCATATTAGATACAGGAGCGCCCGAATTGGCCGCTTTAAACAGATTTGTTTGCGTTACGATATAAAGTGTTTGATAACCGCCCCAACTTTGTCCTTGAATACCAATATTTTCCTTATCCACAAAACCTTTGGAAATCATCGATATAGTACCGCTCACCACGTGATTATAAGCACTCATTCCCGGATGACCTTCTTTATAATGAATATTGGGCATAAACACCAAATAACCGTTACTGATATAATGTAAAGGATTGATCACCGATCGACTGGGTGATGGATAATAGTGATTAAAAAGATTGTCGGAATGCAAGCGATAGAAATACACAATCATCGGGTATTTTTTGTTTGGATCGAAGTTTTCGGGTTTATACAACAAGCCTTCTACCTCAGCGCCGTCAGTATTATTCCATTTTACCACTTCAACACTTCCCCACAAATAGTCTTTTTGTTGCGGATTTGCCTCCGAAAGTTTCGTTTCATTTTCAAAAGACAAAGTGCTCGACCAGAGGTTGTAATATTCGTTTAAATTTCCTCTTTGCCATATAATACGATTTGCTTTTCTGGCTTTTAAAGGAGAAAAATAACGGTAATTTCCCAGGGTTAATTCTTCTATATTTCCTGTTTTAAAATTAAGGCTATAGAATCCTGCTTGTTTGGTGGTTTTATTCTGAGCCCTAAGCATTATTGGAGCTTTGGAATTTATCCATTCGGCCTCTTTGTCGAGTTTCAAATAACGAAGTTCTGTATTGTTTTCGCGACCAAAGCCATTACTCAAATTGCGAATATTTTCTTTTCCTGTTGGATCGGCTAACCAAAGATCGTATTTATCATAAAAAATGATATTTTTATCATCTGCTGTCCAGCCGGCAATACCATAGGCATTTGGATCTTGAGGATAATCGTGTGATTCATCGTAAAGAGGAAGATCCATGCCTTTACTTAAAAGAACGGTATTTCCACCCAGAACAGGTTTTGCATACCAGCTGCTATCTTCATTGGCGTACCAATAAACATAGTTGCCATTGGGTGATAAACCAAAACGCGATTGAATTTCTTTAAGCAGCAAACTTTTTTTTCCGCTCTGAACATCAACAGCATAAACATCGCGATAACCGGGACTTTCCCAGGAAGAACGTTTCCGATAAGCACGATTATCAGTTCCTAAAGCAATTTCTGAATTGCCTTTCAAAAGAGGACGAACAGTTTCCATTTCTTCTGTAGCCAGTTGAACTATTTTGCCTGTTTTTAAATGAAATACACTCAAAAATGTTCTGTCTTGCTCGCGTTTGAGCCGAACCAATTGTTGAGGTTGCAAATACGGATCGTTCCAATGCCACAAATCAATTTCTACTTTCTCTTCGGGTAAGAGGGTGTCTTTAATTTCTTTTTCGGGTTTGGCTGCCACACCAAAATAAAGTTTTTCATCGTTTCGAGAAAAATAGATTCTTCCATTTTCACTTGCTATCCAACCATTAGTAAATTGGGTGCTGGTGGTATCGACAATGGTTTTTACTGTTTGCTGTTTGAGCGAATAAATATGTAAACTATAAAGTTTGCGTTTGGCAGTATCAACGGTACTTATGAAGGCTAGATTGTTTCCATTATTATCTGCGCTTGGTTTTTTTATTAAGCCGTCCAAGGCAAAAACTTCAGAAGCAAGTTCTTTTTTTGTATTGAAAACAAAAAGTTTTGATGAAGCCAAACTATCTCTTTCAAAAGTGTTAAAACCAATCAATTTCCCATTGCGAGAAATTGAGAAAT
>JAGGUP010000166.1 GCA_021158405.1 Bacteroidales bacterium | reverse complement strand
TAAACTCAGAGAATGCTATGTTTACAACAACCAGCTTGATTTTGAAGCTCTTGATAATGCAAATATTGATTGGGCTGGAAATAGCTATTTTAAATACTCTGATCAAAATTTGATTCTTCCAATACTTCAATCCAACGATGGAACTGATTACACTTTTGAAGTAGATTATGTTTACGCAGGTATAACTTACCAATGGTATAAAAACGATGTTCTAATTGATAGCGAAACAAACCAAAGTCTTAGCTTCCCCATTTCAGAATTAGGATATTATTATTGTCTTGTTAATTATGCTAGCCTTCCTGATTTGACTTTACAAAGCGAAACCATTTCCATTTCAACGGTTGGAATAGAAAAACCTGGAACTTTTGTTTCAAAGGTATTCCCTAATCCTACTCGTGAATATTTAAAAATACAACTGGAAAAACCTTTGGAGAATAATGCATTCCTACAGCTTAAAAATATCACAGGAAATACTGTTTTATCACAAAGTGTTGGTAATAAAACGCAGATTGAACTTCAACTTAAAGGTATATCAAAAGGAATATATTTTCTTCAAATTAGCAATGGCGAAGATACTTTTGTACAGAAAATAATAATAGAATGAAAAACAAAAATCCCGTCAGTTCATTTTGAGCTAACGGGATTAAAAATATCATGGTAAAACTTATTGAGAAAGTTTCTCCAATAAATCTTCAATTAAAGCGGTAACACTCGGCTTATAATCATCAGCATATTCTTTTCTCAAACGATTGGCAATAATTACACAAACCGTCATTGCATTATGACCTAAAGCTTTACTCAATCCATAAAGCGCAGAAGTCTCCATCTCAAAATTGGTAATCCGCAGACCCTTATAAGAGAAAGCTGAAATCCGATCATTTAAGTCGGGATAGGCCAAAGGCAAACGCAAAACACGACCTTGAGGACCAAAAAAGCCAGGTGCAGTAGCCGTAATTCCTTTTAGATAAGCCTTCCCCATTTTATCCATTAGGCTATTACTACCAGCAACAATATAGGCTTTAGGCAAATCGGCAGGCCATTGTGTTTGATCCAGAAATGCTTGGGTTAATTCAGAGTCTTCCACCTTATTTCCTGCTGCATAAAACCTTAAAAGGCCATCCATACCAACACCATGTGAGGACATTACATAAGAGCCCACAGGAACATCTTCCTGCATAGCTCCAGAAGTACCCAAACGAATAATATTCAATGCTTTATGATCTGTTTTAGGTACACGATTTTCCAAATCGATATTCACAACAGCATCCAATTCATTGATTATAATGTCTAGATTATCAGTCCCCATTCCCGTAGATAAAACGGTTAATCTTTTCTTACCAATAAAACCCGTATGTGTAACGATCTCTCGATTGCTTTGTTTAAACTCAATAGAGTCGAAATAAGCCGAAATAACAGGTACTCGCCCAGGATCACCAACAACTATTATATCGTCAGCAATATTTTCGGATTTTAATTTAAGGTGATAAATACTACCATCAGGATTCAATATCAATTCGGATTCGGCGATTCTTTTCATGCTCAAGTAATTTAATGTAATTTTGTACAAAAAATAAAATGTCAAACCTATTTTGGTTTTCTGTATAAATTTCTTTGGCTTTTAAAACGCCAAATTTCTACGGTAAACCTTTAACCGATTTGACAAAAAGCAAAAGTACAAATTTTCAATAAATAAATAATGATTGCAGAAATTATAAGTATAGGCGATGAATTACTCATCGGACAAGTAGTTAATACCAACGCATCGTGGATGGGAGAACTACTAAACCGTAACGGAATCAAAGTCAAACAAATAAAGGTAATAGCCGATGATAAAAAAGACATCTTAAACTCAATAGACAACAGTTTTAAATCGGCTGATATAATTTTATTAACGGGCGGATTAGGTCCAACAAAAGACGATATTACCAAACATACACTTTGTGAATATTTTGATACAAAATTAGTTTTCAACGAAGATGCTTTTAGTAGAATAAAAGAGATTTTTCGCTTACGTAATTTTAAAGTAAGTGCTGTAAATAAAGCGCAAGCTGATTTGCCAGAGAGTTGTACGCCACTAAAAAATATTAATGGCACAGCTTCGGGAATGTGGTTCGAAAAAAACGAAAAAGTATTGGTTTCCATGCCGGGAGTTCCTTTCGAGATGAAGCCCATGATGGAAAATGAAGTAATTCCCCGCGTGAAAGCAAAATTCAAAACACCGGTTATACTTCATAAAACAATTATGACTCAAGGTATTGGAGAATCTTTTCTGGCAAAAAAAATTGAAGATTGGGAAAACAGTTTACCTCAAAACATTAAGCTTGCCTATCTACCTCAACCAGGCATTGTTCGCTTACGATTATCTGCTACCGGAGAAAACAAAATAAAATGCGAGCAGATTATTGCTGAATTGATTGAGAAATTAAAGCTTCTTATCGGCGATCTTATTTTTGGCTACGACAATATTCTTTTAGAAGAAGCTGTTGGAGAAAGCTTAAAGCTTCATCAAAAAACGGTTGCTACCGCAGAAAGTTGTACGGGTGGTTATATTGCTCATCTACTTACAAGTATTGCGGGAAGTTCAAGCTATTTTAAAGGATCAGCTATAACTTATGCTAACGAAATAAAAGAAAATATTTTAGGCGTTTCACACGAAGATCTAGAAAAAGAAGGTGCTGTTAGCGAAACCGTAGTCAAACAAATGGCAATAGGAGCTCACAAAAAATTTGAAACTGATTATGCAATAGCAACTTCTGGTATTGCAGGTCCCGATGGTGGAACAGAAGGTAAACCTGTGGGAACAACATGGATTGCCATTGCTGGTCCAGATGGTGTATTGGCAGAGAAGCATCATTTTGGAGAGCATCGCGGTCGCAACATCCGTCGCGCTGCTTTAACGGCATTATTTATGCTAAAGAAAATCGTTGAAGGAAAATACAGCCCGGAATAGAATCAAATAAAATTAATTGTATTTTTATAAGCAAACATTAACAAATATGAAAAAATCAGTACTGGCAATCCTTTTTGCACTTTTTAGTATTTCTTCTTTCGGACAATTTAGCAAATACTTTACTGAAGAAACACTGCGCTTAGACTATACTCATGTGGGAGACGCAAAAAACGAATTTTATTATTTGGATGAATTAATTGCAGAACCTTATTGGGGCGGTTCAAAAACTCAGCTCATAGATAATTTCAAATATGGCAACTATTTCTTTGAAGTCTATGATAAGGCCAGCGGCATTTTGATATATTCGCGTGGCTATTCTAGTCTTTTCGCCGAATGGCAAACAACACTTGAGGCTAAAAATCTATCCAAAAGCTTTGAAGAAACAGTCATTTTTCCGATGCCGCAAAATCCTGTAATTGTTAAGCTGTATTCCAGAAGCTGGAAAGGGAAATTAGAAAAACAAGTAGAATACAATATCGATCCTAAAGATTATTTTATAAAAAGAGGATTAAAAATGAACTATCCGGTTTATCAAGCCTTAATTCAAGGTGATCCTGCCGAGAAGGTTGATATCGTTATTCTCCCTGATGGCTACACCAAAGAAGAAATGGATCTCTTCATCGCTGATTGTGATAAGTTTGCAAAAGTTCTCTTCGAGTATCACCCCTATTCCGAATACAAAGACCGCTTCAATATCTCAGGAGTTTTAGCTCCTTCTGAAGAATCCGGAGCAGATATTCCAAAAGAAAACATCTGGCGAAACACCCTTTTGGGAAGTAGCTTTTACACTTTCGATAGTGAACGCTATTGTATGACCACAGAAAATAAAAGTGTCCGTGATGTAGCGGCAAATGTTCCTTACGATCAAATTTACATACTTGTAAACACCGAAAAATATGGCGGTGGCGCTATTTTTAACTATTACAATATCAGTGTGAATTCAAATAAACAAGCAGGCAAAATTTTTATTCATGAACTTGGACATGGTTTTGCAGGTTTAGCCGATGAATATTATGATAATTCTACCTCGTATAACGATTTTTATAATTTGACCATTGAACCTTGGGAGCCAAACATCACTACTTTAGTCGATTTTGATTCCAAGTGGGGACATCTTATTGCCGATAGCATTCCAATTCCAACACCCGATTCTACTGTTTACAATTCAACGATGGGTGTTTTCGAAGGTGGAGGCTATTCTGCAAAAGGCATTTACCGACCCAGAAAAGATTGTTTAATGAATACATTTAAAGAAGATACATTTTGCGATGCTTGTTCCGAAGCTATTATTAAAATGATTAACTTTTACTCAAAATAAGCAATTGAAAGAGCGTGATATTAAGTCAGTTTTGATTAATTTTGCACCTTCAAAAAACGAAACAAAAAAGCGATGGCGATAAGAAAATTAAATCAACTTTTTACCGAGCTAAAAAGCAAATCGAAAAAGCGATTAGTTGCAGCCTATGCCAATGATGCACATACTATCGAAGCCGTTAACAAAGCGGTAGAAATGGGTATTATCGATGCTACTTTGGTTGGCGATATTGAAACGATCAAAAAGGTTTGTGCCCAAGAAAACATCGACAGCTCCAAATTTGAATTGGTGCAAGAAGCCGATCCTCAAAAAGCAGCTCACAAGGCGTGTATGCTTATTAACGAGAAAAAAGGCGATTTTATCATGAAAGGCTTGGTAAGCACCGAACAATATATGCGTGCACTTTTAAACAAAGAAACAGGTTTGATGGTTCCGAAATCAATCCTGAGCCACGTCACCGTTATGGAAAGTCCGGCTTACCATAAGCTTTTGATTTTTGGCGATGTAGCCATTATTCCATCTCCAGAAATGCCAGAAAAAATTGCCATCACTAATTACTTGATAAAAACAGCTCAATCGCTTGGTATTGAAAAACCCAAGGTGGCTATTTTAGCTGCTAGCGAACAAGTCTCTTTAAAAATGCAAGCGACAATTGATGCTGCTGTTTTATCTAAAATGAGTGATCGCGGGCAATTTACAAATGCTTTTATTGATGGACCTCTTGCTTTGGATGTTGCCATTGATAAAGAAAGTGCCGAGATTAAGAAATTAAGAGGAAACGTTGCTGGCGATGCAGATTGTTTGGTATTTCCAAATATTGAAGCTGGAAATGTTTTCTATAAAACCAATACTAAATTAGCAGGTGGTATTCTTGGAGCAATGGTTCTTGGAGCTCGTGTTCCGGCCGTGCTTTCATCGAGAGGAGATAGTGTGGAAACAAAATTAATCAGCATTGGATTAGCGGCTTTACAAGCCTAATATAAAAAAGACATTATGAAGTTAAGCGACGGCATACGTGTAATTGCAATCAATCCGGGATCAACCTCAACCAAGATTGCTGTGTATGAAAACGAAACTCCTGTTTTGATTAAAAATATTACGCATACACCCGAAGAACTTGCTCCTTTCGAAAAAATTACTGATCAATTTGAATTTAGAAAAAATATTATCTGTAAAGTTCTTAAAGATGCTGAAATCCGTATGGATTTGGTTCGTGCTATCGTTGGTCGTGGGGGTGTAATCAAACCTATTGAATCGGGTGTTTACCCTGTAAATGAACGCATGATAGAGGACTTGATTAACAGCCCTTTAGGCGCTGAACATGCAAGTAATTTAGGGGGCTTAATTGCCTACGATATGGCAAAAACCATTCCCAATGCCAAAGCTTATATTGCAAATCCTGTTGTAGTTGATGAATTTGACGACATAGCGCGTTATTCTGGTCATCCTCTTTTGCCCCGAACTTCTATTTTCCATGCCTTAAATCAAAAAGCAGTTGCCAGACAACATGCGCGTTCTTTGATGCAAAAATATGAAGATATAAATCTGATTGTAGTGCATTTAGGCGGAGGGATTACGGTTGGAGCGCATAAGAAAGGTCGTGTTGTCGATGTCAATCAAGGACTGGATGGTGATGGACCTTTCTCTCCCGAACGTACAGGAAGCTTGCCTGTTGGATCATTAATTCGACTTTGTTTTACCGGAAAATATACAGAAGCTGAAATTTTAAAAATGAATAAAGGCG
>JAGGUP010000124.1 GCA_021158405.1 Bacteroidales bacterium | reverse complement strand
TCAATAATTGGCGTGCCCGATGTAAATAACTTTTTAAAGTTCCCTCGGGCATTTGGGTTATTTTTTCAATTTCTTTATAGCTTAACTCTTCAATATGATAGAGCGATAATATTGTTCGATAAATAGGTGGCAAATCAGAAATCAGTTTTTTTATTAACTCTATTCGTTCTGCTCTTGTTTGTATATTTTCCGGATGATTCGTTTCAATTAAACTGGCAGAATCTCTTGCATTTAAGTTTTGTAAGTCCTGAAACGGGATTTTTTTCTTTTTCAGAAAATCGAGGGCTTCCCGATAAGCAATAGTTCCAATCCAAGTGGATAGTTTTGACTCGCGTCTAAACTCCGGCAGTTTTTTATATACTTTTATAAATACATCCTGACAAACATCTTCCAAATCAGCTTGTTGATTGAGCATACGACCGACAATATGGAATACTAAGCGTTCGTATTTCTTTACCAGAAACCGAAATGCATGCGTATTCCCTGCAGTAATTTGGGCTATCAGCTGATTTTCTTCCATCTTATATGCTACATTAGACAAGATAAAAAAAGATTAGTTGCAAATAAAACAGATTTTTTGCAACATTTCAAAAAAGACTTCAGTCTATTAAGCAAATCAAATATTAAAACAATAAAAATATATAATTATGCAATTAGGAGAAGTAATGACAGTAGCGGTAGTATTTTTTGCTATCATCACATTTGTAAAAGTTTTGTCGGCTCATTATTTAAAATCAAGAATTATTAAATCGGGTCATTTTGACAAAGCGGGGATATTAGAACAATCCACTGAGGTTACTGAAGAGCAACGTTCAGTAAATTACGATCAATTCCCAGCTTTAAAATGGGGTCTGGTTACCTTTTTTGGGGGCATAGGTTTAATTATTATCGAATTGGTTGGAGCAAGCAATCCTGTTTTTTCAGATTATAACAGCACTATGCCTTTTGGTATTTTCTTTGTTTCTATAGCTATTGGCTTTCTTGTTTATTATTTTATGATGAGAGCCAAAATGAAGAATTAATATCAATCCCGAAAGCTATCGGGATCGGCATTATCCCAATTTGAAACATCTATTTATATCCCTCAATCTAAAAAGAAATTAGCATAAAAAATTAAGAACCTGATTTTCCATAGACCGATAACGTAATTGTTGTCGGTTTTTTCATGTTCGAATCTTAAAGAATACCGATTATCAATTAATAAGTGACTTTTGTCATTCGTAAATTAGTGGCAATAAAAAATACCACTTCGAAAGGAATGCTTTTGGAATAATGCTCTAATAAAATAAACTGCGAATGAATTTTCAAAATAGCACATCACCAGATTAGTATATAGGCAAATTAACTAATTATCACATTAACTACTCTTCCAGAATTAGAAATATATCTTCATTGGGCTTTTTCATCTTGTATTTTTCGCGTGCAAATTTTTCCAAATTTTCTTCGCTTCCAAATAAAGATTGAAAATCGGTACTATCTTTTTCTATCTCTCCGAGAAAAAAAGCTTTTTGAGTCTTTAAACTGCGTAATTCCTTCATCAGCTTATAATGTGCTCTAAAATTATATTGGTCTACAAAGGCCAAGAGCACAAATAAAACGATAATTGATATCCAGTATTTATTAAATAGTTTAGGAATTTTCATACGCCTGCTTGAACTACAAAAATAGCAGAGTTAATGTCGATTTAAACATAAATTCTTGTTTTTTCTTAACGATGATTTGTTTAGAAATTCAGGACTTCTTTTTCGAATTCATAAAGCCATATACTAAGAGCCATTGCGCTAAGGTGTAAGTTCCCATCACCCAAATGGGTGAATAATCTATTTCCAAAACAAATTTATTGATGGCTAAAATACTATCGGAAATAAAAAAGAAGATTCCACCAAGCAAAATATACCGACCAAAATCATAAAAGTGAACTTTAGAAAAAACAAAAGTCGATAAAACCATAATCAATAAAACAGTGGCATAAATTGGAATAGCAACTAATAGAACTACGCTATCGAGTTTAAAAATAGCAAACATTAAAATAGTTGTCAAACCAATGTAGGCAGATAAGATTGATATCAGGAAAAGTTTACTTTTTTTGAGCGTGGGAAAAAACAGCTGCTTTTTCCCTTTCATAAAAACAGAAATATAAAACAAGTGGGAGAGCAAGAAAAATAATAGGCCGAAAATAAACTGATCAAAAAAAGGCATTAAGAAAACATCGCCAAGTAAGGAAAATAAAAGGGCAAGCATAAAAACCCGGGGAATTTTAATCCCTTTCTTATATTGATTTATCGCAAACCAAATCATTAATATAATTAGCAAGGTTGGCTTGAGAATATTTTCCAAATCGGGCCGTCCAATCATTTTAACGGCAACCACAGAAATAGCTAAAATCAAATAAGGAATAGAAAACAAATAGGTTAATTGTTTAGAAGACATTGCTTTTTTATGCTAAACTACGAAATTAAGGTTAATGTGATGATATATGCAGATTAGTTAATTGACACATCACCGAATTAGCACATTAACATTTTAGCACATCAAATCTTTATTATCTTTGCCGCTCCAAATTTTTCAGCTGAATGAAATTAGAAGACGAAATAAAACGTAGACGGACTTTTGCCATTATCAGTCACCCCGATGCAGGAAAAACAACCCTTACTGAAAAGCTTTTGCTTTATGGAGGAGCTATTCAAATTGCGGGCGCTGTTAAGTCGAACAAAATAAAAAAGACAGCGACTTCAGATTTTATGGATATTGAAAAGCAGAGAGGAATCTCGGTTGCTACTTCGGTGATGGGTTTTGAATACAATGATTACAAAATAAATATTTTAGATACACCCGGTCACAAAGACTTTCAGGAAGATACTTATCGTACGCTTACCGCAGCTGATAGTGTTATTGTTGTGATTGACGTAGCAAAAGGAGTTGAACCTCAAACGGAAAAGTTGGTTGAAGTTTGTCGGATGCGCAATATTCCTATCATCGTTTTTATTAATAAACTCGACCGCCATGGAAAAGATGGTTTCGAATTATTGGATGAAATTGAGCAGAAACTGAATATTAACGTAACGCCTTTAAGCTGGCCTATCAATATGGGACCCGAATTTAAAGGAGTTTATAGTATTTTTGAGCAAAAATTAAATTTATTTACTCCCGCCAAACAGACTATTGAAGAATACGTTGAAATTAGCGATACTTCCGATCCTGTTTTAGATGAAATGGTGGGAACAAAAGACGCTTCTATTCTTCGCGAAGAATTGGAGGTGGTCACTCAGGTTTATCCCAATTTTGATAATCAAACCTACCTCGATGGGAATATCAGTCCTGTTTTCTTTGGTAGCGCTCTGAATAATTTTGGAGTCATGGAATTGCTCAATTGCTTTATTCAGATAGCTCCAAATCCGCTGCCTTATCAAACAGAAGAACGTCTAATTAAACCTACAGAAGATAGTTTTACCGGTTTTGTTTTTAAAATACATGCTAATCTCGATCCGAATCACCGCGATCGTATTGCTTTTGTTCGTGTAACTTCAGGTGTTTTTAAGCGGAATGTTTTTTATCATCATGTGCGCAATAATAAAAAAATGCGTTTCTCAAGTCCGACGGCTTTTATGGCTCAGAAAAAATCGATTGTTGATGAGGTATATCCGGGCGACATTGTAGGTTTACACGATACCGGTAATTTTAAAATCGGCGACACACTAACCGAAGGAGAAATATTGAATTTTAAAGGAATGCCAAGTTTTTCGCCCGAATTGTTTAAATACATTGAGAATGCCGATCCAATGAAATCGAAGCAGTTGGCAAAAGGTATAGATCAGTTGATGGACGAAGGAGTAGCTCAGCTTTTTGTTGGAAAAACTTCCACACGAAAAATTATTGGAACTGTTGGTGCTTTGCAATTTGAAGTTATTGAATACCGCCTTCTTCATGAATATGGTGCTAAGTGCCGTTACGAACCTATTACTCTCTATAAGACCGCATGGATAACAAGTAAAAACGAAGCTGAATTAGATGATTTCATTGCTCGAAAATCGGGGAGCTTAGCTGTAGATAAAGAAGGGCGTTTGGTTTTTCTTGCAGAAAGCAAGTATGCTTTAGATTTGGCCATGGGCAAGTATAAAGAGATAGAATTTCATTTTACTTCGGAGTTTTAATCAATATGAGAATCGTATTTTCTATTTAACACTTCAGCAGAAAACCGTATAATCTACAAAACACTTTTTAAAAGAAATTATTGAATTTTTTCTTACTTGGAGTTTTTAGAAACAGTCGTGTAATTTAGTTGAATATTGTATTCTCCTTTTCGTAATCTTCTCTCACTATTTTAAGTCGTATAAATAATCTCCTCCATCATTCTACTCGCTGCCAAAGCTGTTTCTGCGGTGCTCACACAAATCCCTTTTCCTTGCAATTGTTCAACAACTTGCTGAATCAATTGTTTTTGTACATGAACGGGTTTTTCAAAAGAAAAAGTTTTAATTTCCTTTTCTGTTTCAAGGACTATTGGTTTAAATTCAAAAGTAGAAAAGCTTATTTTCCCTTTGCTGCCGCGAATTTCAATCAGATCGATTTCATCTTTTTTAGAAGCGCAAAAATTCCAACTTCCAGTAAATATTATTTTGTTTTGATAGAGAAGCTTTGCTTGAACAAAATCTTCTGCTTTATATAATCCGCCTCGGTTTTCCACTTGAGATGAAATCAATTCGGCAGAGCCAAAAATAAAATCTAGCCAATCCAATTGATGCGAAGCAAGATCGAAGAAATAACCACCTCCGGATTTCTCAGGAATCACTCGCCAAGGCAAATTATCAGCATTAAAATCTTGCTCACCTGCGGCTAAATGAAGTTGCAAGTTTATTTCTGTAACATCCCCAATGGCCTTGTTCTCAAGCAATTCTCTCACTTTTAAAAAGCCTGATAATGCACGACGGTAATAGGCCACAAAAACGGGAATCCTAAATTTGATAGAAGCATTCAGCATTTTTTTTGCTTCAGCATAGTTAATCGCCATCGGCTTCTCAACATAAACCGGTTTTCCCGCTTCCAGAGCTTTCAAAGTGTAAAAAGCATGAGTATCAGGCGGTGTTGCAATATAAATAGCATTGACTTTATTGTCATGGATCAAATCCATCCCGTCGGAATACCAAGAGGCAATGCCGTGTCTTTTAGCATAATCTGCAGCTTTTATTGCATCACGACGCATAACGGCTACAATTTTCGAGCCTTTAATTTGATGGAAGGCAGGTCCGCTTTTTATTTCCGTAACATTACCGCAGCCTATTATTCCCCAGCGAATTTGTTTCATCGTTTTTCAATTAGAGCCAATTATTTTTTTCTAAAAACTGCAGAATATGTTGAGTAGCTCCTGTTTTACTTTGCACATATTTACGAGCTATTTGACCTTTAGCCAATCTTTTATCGGGAAAAGCTTGAAAATGGAGCAGGCTTTTTTCTAAGGTTTCAGCATCTCGAACAACTTCAATAGCTCCCAACTCAATCAATTCTTTGGCTTCTTGAAATTTTTCATAATTCGGCCCAATATAAATAGGCATTCCAAAAGTAGCCGCTTCTAAAGTATTGTGTATTCCAACTCCAAATCCACCGCCGATAAGCGTATAATCAGCATAGCGATAAAGACTTGATAACAATCCAAAATTATCGATAATCAGGATTTGCTTTTTAAGGATATTTTCAGCATTGGCTGCGGAATATAATATAGACCTTCCATTTGTTTTCTTTTCTATTTCGCGAATATGCTTAGTGTCAATTTGATGAGGTGCAAAAATAATTTTTAAATCAGGGAATTTATTTAGCAAAGGATAGATCAAAGCCTCGTCTTCCGGCCAACTACTTCCGGCCAAGAAAAGTTTTGAATCGCCTTTAAATTGAGAAACTAATTCGTTGGGTTTAGATTGTTCTGCTATGGAAGCTACACGATCAAAACGCGTGTCTCCCGAATAACTTCCTGAAGTAATCTCAGCTTTTTCTAATAAGTTTAAAGAATCAGTCGTCTGAACAAAAAACCAATTTACTTTCTTAAGATGTTTTAGAAACCAAGACCCATAAAATTTAAAAAATACTTGCTTAGGGCGAAAAATGCCAGACACAAAAACAAGTGGAATTTCTTTCTTTTGGATAACATTCAGATAATTATACCAATATTCGTACTTGATAAAAACGGCCAATTGAATAGGCGCAATTTCCAGAAAACGTTTGGCATTACGGGGTGTATCCAAAGGGAGGTAGAAAACGAAATCAGCCAATTCATAATTTTTTCGCACTTTATATCCTGATGGAGAAAAGAAAGTAAGGAGGATGCTGTATTTGGGATGCTTTTTTTTAATGGCTTCAATCAAAGGGCGACCTTGTTCAAACTCTCCCAAACTAGCTGCATGAATCCAAATTAGTGGCTTGTCATTTATGATGAGCTCTTTTTGTAAACGTTCAAAGATGTTTTTTCTCCCTTTTATCCATTGCTTTGCTTTTGAATTGAAAAGCGAGGCCACAAGAACAGCTAAACCATAGAGATAGATAAAAAAAGTATAGAGAAGTCGCATGTAAATATTTTTTCCTGACAAAGATAAGGATTTCAGCGCAGAGGGATTTAAGAGAGTCAATATTTTGTGAAACAGAATGTAGTTTCATGTAAAGCGATTACCTTTGGGATTTTAATAATGTGTCCTCGTTTAAAAGGAACTTAAGAAATACAATTACTATGAATATTCCCATGGTTGATCTGCAAGGTCAGTATAGAAAACTTAAAACAGAGATTGATACTGAAATTCAAAAGGTTTTGGATAATTCAAGCTATATCAATGGACCGATAGTTGGTGAATTTGCTGCTGACTTGGAAAAATACCTGGACATAAAACATGTGATCCCCTGCGGTAACGGAACTGACGCATTACAAGTAGCGATGATGGCTTTGGGTTTAAAGCCTGGTGATGAAGTTATTACAACTACCTTTACTTTTATTGCTACCGCCGAAGTGATTGCCTTGCTTGGATTAACTCCTGTTTTGGTGGATGTGTTGGAAGATACCATGAACATTGATCCGGAAGCTATTCGGAAAGCAATTACACCCAAAACAAAAGCAATTGTTCCGGTGCATTTGTTTGGTCAATGCGCCAATATGGATGAGATTATGGTTATCGCCGAGAAACACAAATTGTTTGTTATTGAAGATAATGCACAAGCCATTGGGGCGAATTATACGTTTAAAGACGGAAGCGTGAAGAAAGCAGGAACGATTGGTCATATTGGATGTACTTCTTTTTTTCCTTCCAAAAATTTGGGCGCTTATGGCGATGGTGGAGCCATTTTTACGAATGACGATAAAATAGCAGAGCAAATGCGTGCAGTAGTCAATCACGGAATGAAAGTGCGTTATTACCACGATTATGTCGGTATTAACTCTCGTTTAGATAGTATTCAAGCAGCTATTTTGAAAGTGAAACTTCCTCATTTAGATAATTTTGCTAAAGCTAGAAATATTGCGGCAAATTATTACAATACCGCTTTTGCCAATTGTGAAAAAATTACAACACCTGTCACCGCAGAATTTACAGATCATGTATTTCATCAATATACTTTGGTGTTAAACAAGGTGGATAGAGCAGGTTTGCAAAAGCATTTATCAGAAAAAGGAATTTCCAACGCAGTGTATTATCCGGTTCCTTTGCATCAGCAAAAAGCTTATCGAGATGAGCGTTACAAAGATGGAGATTTCCCAATTGCTGAAAAATTAGCCGCTAATGTGATGTCTTTACCTATTCATACCGAATTAACCATAGAGCAGTTGAAATTTATTACAGATGCTGTTTTGGAGTTTATTTTGTGAGTAGTCAGGGCTTCACTCAGTCAGAGCTTCACTTAAAGTGAAACTCTGACTAGGCATAAAGAAATTTTCCGTAATTTTAGTCAAAAAATAACACTCTATGCCAGCACAAATCAAACTCAATCTATCTTTCGTACGCGAACAGTTCCCTGCCTTAAAACGAGATTTTATTTTTATGGATAATGCAGGCGGTTCCCAAGTCCTTAATGGAGTTATTCATAGAATCTCCGATTATTTAATCAATACCAATGTACAATTGGGCGCTTCTTATAAAGTCTCTAGAGAATCGGGGAATAGACTCGATAAGAGTGTGAAAACCATGGCGAACTACATCAATGCCAAGCAAAAGGAAGAAGTTGTTGTGGGGCCTTCGAGTACTATGTTGCTTCGGGTTTTAAGTTTGACACTAAGTGAGCAGTGGACAGCAGGCGATGAAGTTATTGTATCCAATTCCGATCACGAAGCCAATGTTTCTTGTTGGATGGATTTGCGCAAAAAAGGCATCGTTGTAAAAATCTGGAAACTCAATACAAAAACAATGCGGTTAGACCTGAGCGATTTAAAAGCATTACTAAGTCCCAAAACAAAATTGGTGACTCTTGTTCATGCTTCAAACATTTTAGGGACTATCAATCCCATTAAAGAAATTGCAGGAATAGTTCACAAAGCCGGTGCCTTAATTTGTGTTGATGGCGTGGCTTTTGCGCCTCACCGAGCCATTGATGTTCAAGCATTAGATGTCGATTTTTACGTGTTTAGCACCTATAAATTATATGGGCCACATTTGGCTATTATGTACGGAAAATATGAGCATCTACGAAAGCTAAAAAGTTTCAATCACTATTTTATTGGTGAGGAAGAAGTACCTTATAAATTGCAACCCGGGAATTTTAATTTTGAATTGGCCTATAGTCTAGCTGGAATTCCAGAGTATTTGGAATTGATTCACGATTATCATTTTGATAAAGAAGATAATTTAAAAGCAGAGCAAAAACATCAAAAGAGTTTTGAATTAATGGCCAAGCACGAAGAGGAATTAGCAGCCAAATTAATCGATTACCTAGCTTCTAAAAAAGATATCCGCATAATTGGAGAGCAAGACGCTGATAATGAAAAGAGGGTTCCAACCATTTCTTTTGTTCACAGTAAATTGAAAAGCGATTTTATTGTTCGGAAAGTAGATAAGTTTAATATTGGCATCCGATTTGGCGATTTTTACGCAAAAAAAATCATCGAAGATTTTAATTTGGTTGAGAAAAATGGCGTTGTTCGCGTGAGCTTGGTGCATTATAATACACTCGAAGAAGTGCGAAAACTAATAGACGCTTTTGAAACTATATTGTAGGTCTTTTATATAATATGATTTGTTTGGTGCAATTTGGTGTTTTAGTGATTTGGTGGCAAGAAATAATAGGCCACCAAAACTCCAAATCACAAAATATCACCAAAGTTTTGATACATAAAAATCAATACGATAAACTTTAGACAGTTTCTATGCATATGCACACAATCTTCAAAAACCTAATTACGATTCTCTTGCTTGCTTTTTCAGCATGTCAAAATGCAGAGCAAAACGATCAAACAATTGAGCTTTCAGACCATTGGCAATTTCAAAAAGAAGGGGATGCAGTTTGGTTAAAAGCAAATGTTCCGGGCACGGTTCAAACTGATTTATTTGCCAATCAACTGATTGATAATCCGTTTTATTCGGATAATGAATTGAAGAACAAATGGATTGAAAAAGAAAACCGGGTCTATCGTAAAATATTTTTTATAACCGAACAACAAATCAAAAGTCAATCAGAATTAGTTTTTGAAGGCTTGGATACCTATGCCACAGTTTTTCTTAACGGTCATCAAATTTTAGTTGCCGATAATATGTTCCGAACCTATAAAATAGAAGTAGGGTCTTTTTTAAAATTTGGTGAAAATACGTTGGAGATTTTATTTGAAAGTCCTGTACAAAAAGTAATTCCTTCCTACGATTCACTGCCTTATCGCCTTCCTGCTGATAATGATCGAAACGAAAAACAGACGAGCGTATTTACACGAAAAGCGGCTTATCACTACGGTTGGGATTGGGGTCCGCGCTATGTAACCATGGGTGTTTGGCGACCCGTTAATATTAAATTTTGGAAAGACTTTAAGGTTATCGAAAACAGACTTCATCAAATCCAACTTTCAGATTCTGAAGCACTAGTTTCTTGGGAGGTTTGTATATTTTCGGAAGCTGAAACTCAAATTAATTGCAGTATAAACCTTGGAAATGAGGAGAAAATAAATCGAAAATTTAAACTAATAAAAGGAGTAAATCAACTGTCGGATACTTTTGGTATTGTAAACCCTAAACGTTGGTGGCCGAATGGATATGGGGAACCATCGTTGTATGCATTTGATATTAAGATCAATACAAATAAACAACAATTTACGGAAAAGAAAAAAATTGGATTTCGAACAGTTGAATTGATAACTGAACCGGATTCTATTGGCGAAAGCTTTTATTTTAAAGTGAATAATGTTCCGATTTATGCCAAAGGAGCCAATTATATTCCACAAGATAATTTTTTGCCTGATGTCGATTCTTCGCGCTATGCGCAAATCATTCAAAGTGTCAAAGAAGCCAATATGAATATGTTGCGTGTTTGGGGCGGTGGCATTTACGAAAATGATTTATTTTACGATTTGTGTGATGAAAACGGCATTTTGGTTTGGCAGGATTTTATGTTTGCTTGTTCTTTATATCCGGGCGATTCCGTTTTTTTGCTCAATGTAGAAGCCGAAGCCCGAGACAATATCAAGCGTTTGCGTGATCACCCAAGTCTGGCACTTTGGTGTGGTAATAACGAAATCAATGAGTTGTGGTATAATTGGGGTTACCAGAAAAAGTTAGGGTATTCCAAAACAGATTCGCTTAAAATCTGGAGTGATTATCAAAAGCTGTTTAATCGTCTTTTGCCCGATTTAGTTAAGGAGCTGAATCCCGAAATTTCCTATTGGGAATCATCACCTAAAATAGGCTGGGGACATCCGGAAAGTATGATGGAAGGTGATTCGCATTATTGGGGAATTTGGTGGGGAAAAGAACCCTTTGAAGTCTATGAAAAAAAAGTTCCTCGCTTTGCAAGTGAGTTTGGATTTCAGTCGTTTCCTCAAATGAGTACTCTGCTTTCTTTTGCCGATTCAAGCGAGATGAAAATCGATTCAAAAGCGATGCAAGCCCATCAAAAAAGTAGTATTGGAAATGAAACTATTGCAGAGTATATGAAACGAGATTTTCCTGTCCCGGAAAATTTTGAAGATTTTGTATATGTAAGTCAGTTGGTGCAAGCTTTTGGCTTAAGCAAAGCGCTTGAAGCTCAAAGGCGGGCAAAACCTAAAACAATGGGCTCTTTGTATTGGCAATTAAACGATTGTTGGCCGGGCATTTCTTGGTCAAGCATGGATTATTTCGGCAATTGGAAAGCCTTACATTACCAAGCTCAGCACGATTTTGCCACTTTTTTGATTTCCATTGATGGACATTCCGTTTATGTGATTTCCGATAGCTTGCAGGAAGTAGATGCTACCTTAATTCTTCAGATGAAAAATTTTGAAGGTGAAACTCAGTTTTATAAAGAACTCAATATAAATGTAAAACCCAATTCTTCGGAAAAGTTCTACGAGATTCTAAATTCAACAATTGCTGGTTATCCTCAAAATCAATTTTTTATCGAAGCGAAGCTTTTCCACGAGAGGCAATTACTCGCGCAAAATATTTTCTATTTTAATTCTCCCATCGATTTAAATTTACCTTTAAATGTCAACCCTGTTTTTGAAATTCGCGAGAATGAACTTTTGATTTGGTCAGAAACAGGAGGTTTAATCAAGAATTTGTATTTAGAGTCTAGTGTTCATCTCACGAAGAACTTTTTTGATGTTTTACCGCAAGATACGGTTCGAATACCGGTTGAGAAAACCTTTTCGTTATCCGATATCAAAAGTTTCAAAACGTTAAATGCCCTCCAAAAATAGAGTTGTTTTCTTTTTAAGATATTTTCACATTTGATATAATACTCGATATATCAGTATTATAAGTAAATTATTTCGTATAATTTTCAAATATTCTAACAAGAGGATTAAACCTTTTATTTATTGAAATGTCAAAGCATTAGAAAACAACAAACAAAAAAAATATTTACATTATGAAAACAAACAAAATTACAACAGGATTTTTAGCAATCGCACTTTTAGTAGGAATGAGTTTAAGTGCAAGCGCACAGCGCGGACAAAGATTTAATCAAGCAGGTCAGGGTTATGGAAATCAAAATGCTGGTCAATGGTTTAATCAAAACAGACAATTCGCTGGCGATTGTGCCTTTATGCAGTTAAGCGAAGAACAACAAGTTCAAATTAAAGATTTACGTACAGCTTTAGTTGCCAAAAATCTTGAATTACGCAATGATTTAGGTGTTATGCGTGCTCAAATGCAAGCTTTAAGAACAGGTAATAACCAAAACTTAAAAGATGTTTCTAGTTTAATTGACGATATGAGTGTAGCACAAGCGCAAATCAGAAAAAATGCTGCAGAACATCAACTGGCTGTTCGTGCTTTGCTAAGCGATGATCAAAAAGTAATGTTCGATGCTCGTCAGGGTAACAGAGGAAACGGAGCTTTTGGTGCACGTCAAGGAAGAATGAATAAAGGAAATATGGGTAACCGTGGTAACAGAGGAAATCGTGGTAACCGTGGCAACTTTGGTGGCGGAGCTGGATTAGGAATAGGTTTATTCCGCTAGAAAAAAATAAAAAATCTCATAATTGATAGTTATTATTAACCGGAGAACGATAGTTTCCGGTTTTTTTATGCTTTGAAATCTTTTGATTCAAATTGAGGCGAAATCAGATGAAAAACCACAGTTTACTTCCGTAAATGAGGATTTTGAAGAAGATTTTAACGAAGAGTTGGGTCAAAAAATGAGTTTTGCAAAGGTCTCGTTTCTTGTTTTGGAATAGCAGCAAGGAGTTTCTTGGTATAAGGATGTTCTGGTTTAGCAAATAGCTCATCGGCTTCTTTTGTTTCGATTATTTTTCCAGCTTCCATTACCATAATCCGATCCGACATATATCTAACCACAGTCAAATTCTTATGCAATAATCTTATGCAATAAAAAGACATTACTTACTTGTTTTCGACAAATCAACACCGGATTTGAGGAAGTTATAGGCTCTTGGAAAATCATCGCAATATGATTTCCGCGTAATCTTCGTAATTCCTTTTCGCTAAGTTGAGTTAGGTTTATTTTTTCATTATCTTTGAGATGCAATAAAATTTCACCAGTATTTAAATGGGCTTGTTTTGATAATAAACGCATTATTGCTAAAGATTAAGCGATTTGCCTGATCCTGATTCACCAAGAATACCAGGTGTTTCGCTGTGAAGAATTTTAAAACTGATAGCATTAACAGCTTTATTGTTTTGCTCGTTCTGTTGAAAACTGGTTGTGAGATTGTTTATTTCTAAAAGCGGAATCATGCTGCAGTCTAATCAAATTTTTGCAAGTTAATTCAAGTCTATGTCTACTTTTATTGATGATTTTTTATCCTTATTATTCCCTGTTTCTTGTGAGCTTTGCGACACAAGCCTGAGTAAAAATGAGTACTTGATTTGTACAGATTGCCTAGGTCATTTGCCTTATACCTATTGGCATAAAGAAGATTCAAATCCTTTGCATACTGTATTTTGGGGCAAAACTCCTTTGTTAGGAGTAACTGCTATGTTATACTTTCATAAGGACAATCGTGTTCAGAAACTTCTGCATAAATTCAAATACAAGGGTGTTCGGGAATTGGGAATTGAGATGGGGAAGAGATATGGCGCTCAGCTAATAGAGGTTCATCCTTTTAAAGAAGTAGATTTAATTATTCCTGTGCCACTGCATCCGAAAAAGAAAAAAATACGAGGATATAATCAGAGCGAACAGTTTGCATTGGGCTTAGCCAAATCTATGCATATTGAAGTAGCAGCTGATAATTTATACCGAAAAACGGCCTCTGAAACGCAAACACTAAAAACGAAAATTGAACGTTGGGAAAATGTAAAAGATATATTTGGTGTTCGAAATCCCGAAGAATTGAAAGGAAAACATGTTTTATTGGTGGATGATGTGATTACCACCGGATCTACTCTGGATGCTTGTGCCGGCGTTTTACTTGAGATTAAAGATATTCAAATTAGTGTTGCGGCAATTGCTGCCGCGCATCGATAATCCTATTCTTTATCCCAAGCCAATTCTCCTGCCGGGTTATTTTTTGTAAGTAACAAACTTTTAATTTTTCCTCTTTGGTTCACATGGATTAGATTGGTTTGTTCAGGAAAACTTTGAAAAAGCATTCGATTGGAGATCATAATCTTATCGAAATTTGGAACATTTTTGGCTTCAAGATAAATCCAGGTTAGCGCTTGTTCAACTTCTTTTCCTATAAATTCAACGCTCGTGGTTTCTCCTTCAATTTCAATGCTTAGGACCTGGAAAATATATTTTTTTAAAAGAGAATCGGTTTTTGGGCTCTCATTTAATTCGCCTAAATAGAGTTTCTCTGTTCCCCAATCTTGTAGTGTTCGTTCTAAATCATCCGTAAATATTCGCAAACTGATTTCTAAACTTTCCGTTTCGCTTTTATAATTCATTTCGCAAATGCTGACATAAAAAGGATGTGATCCAAATAGCGGACTTCCTAATAAGAATAAACTTAGGAATATTAAACGAACTGCGTAGGGATTTTTTCTTACTTTCACGCCGAATTTTTTTCAAAGATAAACCAAATGACCGAATTTGAACTCTATCTAAAACTAGGTTTTCAGCATATTATCGATTTACAAGGTTACGATCATATGCTTTTCCTTTTGGCACTTAGTGCTTCCTATAGAATTAAAGAATGGAAAAGTGTAGCTATATTGATCACTTCTTTTACCATAGGGCATTCTTTAAGCCTTGCTTTGTCAACGCTAAATTATATTCTGGTTCCGGCAGAAATCATCGAATTTTTAATTCCCTTAACTATTCTTATTACTGCCGTACAGAACTTTTTTCCAAGAACAGCTCGTCAGATTAAATTTCATTATGCCTTTTCTCTTCTTTTTGGTTTGATTCACGGGATGGGATTTTCTAATTATTTAAAAGTATTATTAGGCAAAGAAACGTCTATTATTCAACCTTTATTTTCTTTTAATTTAGGTTTGGAAATTGGTCAGCTCTTGATTGTTAGTATCTATTTTATATTGTTGTATATTTACACCCGATTTATTTGCCAAAATCATCGCTATTGGAAAATGACTATTTCGGCCATTGCAGGCTTAATAGCTATTTTATTGATGATAGAAACACGTTTTTGGTAAGTAAATACGAAAGCCAAACCTAAACCTAAATTATGAAAAAAGAACTTTTTTTTATCGCTTTAACTGTGTTAATAGGTGCTAATTTATTTGCGCAGAAAAATCCCAGTAAATTTCATCAACTTAAAGAAGAGTTTGCAACTCCAAATGTCTTTCGTACGGCGAGTGGTGCGCCTGGTCATGAATATTGGCAGCAAAAAGCTGATTATGTGATTAGTATCCGTTTGGATGATGAAAATCAACGCATTTATGGTGAGGAAACGATTACCTATATTAATCAATCGCCGGATGAGTTGACTTATTTATGGTTGCAACTCGATCAAAATATGCGGGCAAAAAATTCGGATCGTTATAAAATTACTACTTCTGAAATGCGCGATCAAATGAGTCTTGCCGCTTTAGAGCGATTGGAACCTGATTTTGATGGCGGTTTTAAGCTTGAACAAATTACCGACACAAAAGGATTGCCTTTGAAATATACCGTAAACGGCACCATGATGCGTATTGACTTACCAAAACCACTCAAAGCAAAAAGCACAACTAGTTTTAAGGTGAAGTGGTGGTATAATATCAATGATTATATAAATATGGGTGGTCGCTCTGGATATGAATATTTTCCCGAAGATGATAATTACCTCTATATAATTGCACAGTTTTATCCTCGCATGGCTGTTTATAATGAAGTGGAAGGCTGGCAGAATAAGCAATTTCTGGGACGAGGAGAATTTACATTGGCTTTTGGCGATTATAAAGTCAGCATTACAGTTCCTTCCGATCATATTGTGGGTGCAACGGGAGTTCTTCAAAATCAAAACGAAGTTTTAAGCGCAACTCAACGAGCACGTTTTAAGAAAGCAGAAAATAGCGATACACCAATAGTAATTGTTAATCAGGATGAAGCGGTTGAAGCAGAAAAACACAGAGCAAAATCCGAAAAAACCTGGGTATTTAATGCTGAAAATGTACGTGATTTTGCCTTTGCCACTTCTCGAAAATTTATTTGGGATGCAGAAGCTGTAAAATTTGGAAATAGAAAAGTAATGGCGATGTCGTTTTATCCAAAAGAAGGAAATCCACTTTGGGGAAAATATTCTACAAAAGTGGTGGCGCATACAATTAGAACATATTCTAAACATACGTTTGATTTCCCTTATCCAACAGCTATTGCAGTCCATAGTAATCGGCAGGGAATGGAATATCCTATGATTTGTTTCAATGGCGGACGACCCGAAAAAGACGGTACCTATAGCGAAAGAACCAAATACGGAATGATTGGCGTTATAATCCACGAAGTAGGACATAATTTCTTTCCAATGATTGTGAATTCGGACGAGCGTCAGTGGACTTGGATGGACGAAGGATTAAACACTTTTCTTCAATATTTAACCGAACAAGAATGGGAGAGGGGTTTTCCTTCTCGCAATGGTGTTGCATATAAAATTGTGGATTATATGAAAGGCGATAAAAAGAATATGAGTCCTATTATGACCAATTCTGAATCGATATTGCAGTTTCATGCAAATGCGTATTCTAAGCCTTCCACAGCATTAAATATTTTGCGCGAAACAGTTATGGGTAGGGAATTATTTGACTTTGCTTTTAAAACCTACGCTCAACGTTGGATGTTTAAACATCCAACACCTGAAGATTTTTTCCGTACTATGGAAGATGCCTCAGCGGTTGATTTAGACTGGTTTTGGAGAGGATGGTTTTATTCAACAGATCATGTGGATATTGCTATGGATAAAGTAAGTTGGTTTCGTTTGAATACAAAAAATCCTGTTACGGAATTTCGCGTAGATACGAAGGAGAAAAATGAAAATAGAGACAAGTACATAGCCAATATCAGAAATAAAGAGCAACTTGTTCAAGTACAAACGGAGAGAGATACAAGTAACCTGGATTTTTACAATCGCTACAATCCATTTAAAGTGGGGATGGCTGAAAAAGAAGATTATAAGAATTATATAGCTTCTTTGAGCGCAGAGGAAAAAGCGATTCTTGATTCCGGAAAGAATTATTATCAGATTGATTTCTCAAATCTTGGAGGATTGGTAATGCCAATTATTCTGGAATTTACTTATTTAGATGGATCACAAGAAATTATTCGGATTCCGGCTGAGATTTGGAAACAGAATTCAGAGCAAGTGTCAAAAGTATTTATTACTCAAAAAGAGATTCAGCAGATCATTTTAGATCCACATTTGGAAACTGCCGATGTAGATAGAAATAATAATTATTGGCCGGAAAGAAAAGAGCCTACACGTTTTGAATTATTCAAAGCGAAAGAACGCAGATCAGAATTAAATCTAATGCAAAAGGCAAAAGCGAAATAATTCTCATGCGAATCAGACTTATTTTATCGATTCAAACCATTCAAGAGCGAATAAAACAATTGGAACGGCTGCATTTACATGCGAGCCTGTTGGAACTGTAATCAATTCAACCGTAGAGGAACTTTTTGCGCTTAAAACCTGTTGTGCATTTACGCTGATAGCATAAGGTACAATTTCATCTTCCATACTATGATAGAGGCGGATAGGACTTTTAGGATTCCAATTTAGCAAAGAATTTTCGCGAAAAGCTAAACGTAAACTGTTGGTGTTATTTGTATTGAAATCGTTTACGAAAGTTTGATTTAATAAGGCTGTCATATCTGTCGTTAAGGAAGCATTGATCGTGGCTAAATCTTTTGTTCCATCAAATAAGCCGGGAATTTGAGCAGCGTAAGGAGCCTTGAAAACCTCAGACAAATTAACTACATCGTTATATTCTGAATAGGAATAGAGAATAAAACCAATTAGAGCAGGTGAGCTATACGAAGCTATTGTCATTAATCCGTCGGCTGTTGCTTCAACATCATAAGGTCCAGCCATTGGTGCTGATGCTTTCAGATTAAACTGTGAAGTATAAGAGGATTCCAATTTTATTTGAGTTGCCATAGTCACATAGCCGCCTTCGGAATACCCGCAAATAAATAAATCAGTAGAGAAGGAAATCTCATTTTCGTTGCAGTAGTTTTTTACTGCCAAAAGCATATCAATGCTAGCTGATGCTGATAATTCGGATTGAAGATAGGGATGAACTTCTTGAGAATCGCCCATTCCTAAATAATCGGGTAAGCAACTAATAAATCCAATGGAAGCACCAAGAGCGCCCACCATTCCTTCCGTAGAGCTTGATCCTAAATAACTTGGTGCATTTGTGCGTTTGATCAATGTGCCATGTTGGTAACTCAACATGGGAAATGTGCCAGCGGATTTAGGTATAAACAGACTGCCGCTTGCCGGAGTTAAATCCCCATTTTTATCAATAGTTAAGTACTGGAGCTTAATTGTTTCAACATCGTAAGTTGGCTCTAAGGTGGTGCTTACACCTGCAGTTATTAAACCGATATTTATCGCGCTGGTTGTTAAGGTGCTTGTTTTTGTAGCCGATATCACATCTCCTCTTTGTTGTTGCGGGATCGGGTCTTCTGTTACTTCTTTTTTACAACTAAAAAGAGCACTTCCTAAAGCGATGAAAAGGACGAAATAATACAGTTTCTTGATTTTCATTTTGATGCGATTTTAAAATTACTGCACCAAATTACAACAATCAGGGTCAATATTCCAAATTTATGAAAAAATTGTGATTTTATTTAAGCGAATTGTTAATCACTCCGGCACCCAAACAAATTTTTTCTTGCTCATCGTAAATCACGCCAAATTGTCCTGCAGCTATTCCTGCAATTGAAGTTTCAGACTGGATAAAGTATTGATTCTCTTTTTGAATAATCTTTCCTTTTAAAAATTCAGGCGTATGCCTTATCTTGAATTTGATATCTTGAAAAACAGAATAATCACGATCAGCCTTATTGTTGATGAATTTAAAATCGGCTAACCAAATCTTATCATCGTATTGCGAAATGGGATCGTAACCATTAGACACATACAGGATATTTTTTTCCATGTCTTTCTTTACTACAAACCAAGGACCCAGACTTAATCCTAAACCTTTTCTTTGGCCAATGGTGTGGAACCAAAGTCCCCGGTGTTCTCCCAAACGTTTTCCTGTTTCAAGTTCAATAATATCACCTTTATTTTCACCAATATACTGACGAATAAAATCGTTGTAATTAATTTTACCCAAAAAGCAAATACCTTGACTATCCGGCCTTCCAGCCGATGGAAGATGAGTAGAGTGAGCAATTTTTCTAACTTCCGGTTTTGGTATATTTTGTAGTGGAAACATCGCCTTTTGCAACTGTTCATTACTTATTCGTCCTAAAAAATAGGTTTGATCTTTGTGTTTATCAATCGCTGTATGCAGATAATTCTGACCATTTCTTACTTCGATTCCGGCATAATGACCTGTTGAAATCCGATCAAATTCATGGCCATACTTATCGTTGAAAGCGCCAAATTTGATAAGTAAATTACACATCACATCCGGATTTGGAGTGAGTCCTTTCTTTACAGTATCCAGCGTATATTTAATTACAGTTTCGTAATATTCTTTTTGTAAATCGACAATTTCCATTTTGCAACCATATTTTTTTGCAATATAACTTGTGATTTCAATGTCTTCTTCTTTTGGACACACATAGCCTGGCTCATCTTCTAAGCCAATTTTAATATAAAAGATGGTAGGGTCGTAGCCCATTTCTTTTAGTAAGTGAACCGTTACGGAGCTATCGACGCCTCCGGATACCAAAGCAGCTATTTTCATTTGTCCTTCTTAATTTTCTGCAAAAATAAGGGTTTTTCGTTATTCACCGATAAATGAATGCTATTGGCCGAAAATTTCTTGACTTAAAAGGCAAATGGATATAGTTTCGCAAAGAATATAAATTTAAAAATAGATATTATGAGACATCATCACCAAAGTACAGACACTAATGGAAGGTTTATTGCCGGTATTATTATTTTAGTAGCGGGATTGCTGTTTTTGTTTAATAACCTAAATATTTTACCTCCCAGATTTGAGTATTATATATTTAGTTGGAAGACTTTATTAATTGCTATAGGAACGCTAAATCTTCTATTCTCACATAATCGTACTGCAGGATTTATTTTGATAACAGTAGGAATTGTCTTTTGGATACCGGATATTTTTGTTCTTCCAATACACGCTGCAAGATTTATCTGGCCTTTGGCGATAATTATGGTTGGTTTATTTATTTTGTTTAAGCGACCTGATGGTCAATTCCGTTCTCGCTTTTGGGAAGATAAATCAGAAAATAATTATGCTAGCGAAGGAAATGAAAATCAAGGTGAACGTACAGGTTTTATGTATGATGATTATATTGATAATGTCGCTATTTTTGGTGGTGGCGAAAGAGTTGTTACGAGCAAAAATTTCAGAGGAGGAAAGTTAACGGCTATTTTTGGAGGTTCTGAAATAAGATTGCATCAGGCAAAACTAGCCCCGGGAAATCATTCTTTGGATATATTTTTTATGTTTGGAGGTTCTGAAATTGTTGTTCCGGCCGACTGGCAGATCAAAGTCGATGTAGTTTCAATTTTTGGCGGTTTCTCAGATAAAAGATATACTCATAAACAGGAAGAAACTAATGAAGGCACTCAATCGGTATTAACAATTAAAGGTTTTGTATTATTTGGAGGAGGTGAAATAAAATCTTACTAAGTTTGTTTTTCAATTAGTATGTAATTTTATTACAAATGCAACATCCGCTATTCAGTAGTAAAACAATATTTGGATTGTATATTTTGGCCTGGGTTATGCTTATTGGCATTCAAACTCTGGCCTTTTTTCAGTTATTTACTGTTTCCTGGACTTATGCTTTAGTCGATAGTTTGCTTTTCGGAAGCTTATATTTTCTTATCGGTATAGGTGTATGGTATTTTATTAGATATAATGGTTTTGAAAAAAACCAAATCGTGCCGCTGCTTTTAGAACATCTTGCTTCAGCTTTTATTTTGGTAAGTATTTGGGTGTATGGTGGGACTTACGTTTTAAGCTTTATTTTCTCTTCGGCAACAGATTATGTTGAATTGCTCTGGGAAGCAATAGGATGGCGTTATGGAAATGGATTTTTGTTTTATACCATCCTGATAATTGTTTATTATTTATATGCCAATTATATTCAACAACAAGAGCGTAAAGAAAAGGAAATTGAGCTCCTTTCTGCTTTGCAAAACACGGAAATTGATTTATTGCGCTCCAAGTTGAATCCTCATTTTTTGTTTAACAGCTTGAATAGTTTAAATGCTTTAATTCAAACAGAGCCTGAGAATGCAAGTAAAATGCTTGTGCAATTGTCCGATTTTTTACGCTTCTCAATCGAAAAAGATAAACAAGATAAAATTTATTTAAAAGAAGAACTTGAGAATTTAGAACGCTATTTGGCTATTGAACATGTTCGTTTTGGCAATCGCTTAAAGTTCACAATCAATATTGAGAAAGATGCTTTAAATTTGAAAATTCCAGCTATGCTGATACAGCCGCTTATCGAAAATGCTATCAAATATGGTTTGGGAAGTAGGCTCGACGACGTTGAGGTTATAATATTCGGAAAGGAAAGAAATACGGATTTGATCATCGAAATTGAAAACACCTACGATAAAACGGTGAGCGTTCGAAAAGGATCAGGACATGGCATAGAGAATGTTCACAAACGTCTGGAAATGATTTATAAAAATACGGCTGATTTTCGAATTGAGAAAACGAATACTCTTTTTAAAGTTAGAATTTTAATTCCTCAAGCAGAAGGACATGGGAAAACTTAAAGTATTTATTGTTGAAGATGAAATCCCTGCGCAAAAATTGCTGGAGAAATGGATTTCTGAAATACCTGAACTACAGTTAAAGGGCATTTTTGCTGATGGTTTTTCGGCTTTAAAAGCAATTCAATCGGAAAAGCCCGATCTTATCTTCCTAGACATAGAAATGCCAAAATTAACAGGGCTTGAGATGCTCGAACTTATGGATGATCCTCCCAAAATTATTTTTACAACGGCCTATCACGAATATGCGGTAAAAGCTTTTGAACTGGAAGCGATTGATTATCTGTTGAAACCCTTTTCTTTTGATCGGTTTAAGCAAGCCATTGATAAATCGTTGTTTTCCACAAATAGAGCAGACGAAAATTTGATAAAAGCAATTCATAAGTTAAAGAATGCTCAGCAAAATTATCAACCAATTGATCGGATTGTAGTAAAAGAGGGGGTGGAAATATTTGTCATTCCCTTTTCAGAGGTGCTCTATATTGAGGCACAAGACGACTATGTGATGATTCATACGAAAAGTAGAAATCATTTAAAATTATGCTCTTTGCAATCTTATGAGGAGAGCTTACCGAAACAGGAATTTGTTCGCATTCATCGATCCTATATTGTCAATGTGACTGCCATTTCTAAAATTGAGAATTATAGTAAGGATTCTTATCAAATTATATTATCGAATGGTGAAAGTTTAAAAATTAGTCGATCCGGCTTGTTATTATTGCGCAAAATATTGTTTCTTTGAGCTTGTTTATCTTGATACAATATAAATTAGCAATTTATGAAAAAAATTATACTGCTCATAATTAGCATCCTGATGATAACTGTTGTTGACGCGCAACCTTGGACAAAAAATCTTCCGGCTGAAAAATCTTCTTCATCCTATACTTTTTTTGATTATCAAAAGGCTTTTTATACCTATTGGGAACCATTTAATGTAAAAAGAGGAGTTTATATTGATGAAAATGGAGTAGAAAAGAAAGCAGCAGGTTGGAAGCAGTTCAAACGTTGGGAATATTATTGGGAAACTCGTGTTGATGACCAAACAGGTGAATTTCCAAATGACGACTTGAATGCTATTTTTAAGCAGGAGAAGCTTGTCTCTGCTTTTAAAAGCAGTGGAGAAATGTGGACAAGTATTGGGCCTAGCTTTTCCGATGGTGGTTATGCCGGTATTGGAAGAGTGAATTCAATAGCATTTAATCCTTCAGATTCCAATATGGTTTGGGTTGGAACTGCTTCGGGAGGTTTATGGGTTACTTCGGATGGAGGTTCGACTTGGTCAGTATTAAACGACGATATGCAAGCTTTAGGCGTTAGTGATATAGCAATTCCTTCTGATTATGAGACTTCTCAAACTATTTATTTGGCCACCGGGGATAGAGACGCATATGATACACGTAGTATTGGCTTATTAAAATCTCTTGACGGGGGAGCTAATTGGGAGAGTATAGATTTTGATTTTACTATAGATCAAGGGGCTATCATTAATCGTGTTCTTATTGATCCTGTTACGAATACTACTTTAATAGTAGTTGGTAATTTTGGTGTCTATAAGAGTTATAACTCTAAATTTAAAAACGGGCAAAAATTAGCATGGAAACAAATATCATCCTTGGTTTTTATAGATTTGAAATATAAGCCAGGTGAATTTAATACCCTATATGGAGCTACGAAAACAGGAGGCGTTTTTGTTTCTACTGACGGAGGTCTTAATTGGACACAAACATTAACTGTTGAAGGAGGGAAGCGTATCGAACTTGCTGTCAGTCCCGTAGAATCTGATTGGGTATATGCTGTTGTAGCAAATGATATAAGTGGTTTAAGTGGAATTTATAAATCGGAAGATTCTGGTGAAACTTTTACTATGCTCTTTGATGGATCAGTTGCAGGAAATAATCTTTTAGGTTGGGAGAATGGTAATGATAATGACGATGGAGGACAAGGATGGTATGATTTGACCATAGCCATGTCGCCAACTGATACAAATAGAATTCTTGTTGGAGGTATAAATACTTGGATGTCTGTTGATGGCGGTGTAAATTGGGATATGGTGAACCATTGGTATGGAGGTTTTGCAGCTTCTGCTGTTCATGCTGACAAACATTATTTGGGTTTTCAACCAGAAACAGGTAATTTGTATGAAGGAAATGATGGTGGTATCTATAAGACTTTGGATTTTGATACCTGGGAAGATCTTTCCAATGGGATAGTCAATTCGCAAATATACCGACTTGGAACATCTGCCACTAAGTCTGCAGAAACGATCGTCGGACTTCAGGATAATGGAACAAAACTTAATAATGGAGATAACTGGTTAGACGTTAAAGGTGGCGATGGCATGGAATGTATAATTGACTATACCAATTTCAATATTCAATATGGGGCCTATACAAATGGGCAGGTTTCTAAAACTACGGATAGGTGGCTCACAGATACAAATATTTCATCAATAATTCCTGGTGATCTGGAAGGCGCATGGGTTACCCCTTATATCATAAATCCTGTAGATCCTTTTAAACTATATATTGGTTATGCAGAAATTTGGAAAACAGATAATCGCGGGGGAACGTTTAGTAAAATCAGTGATTTTCAGGGAGCTAATTTAACTTCTTTAGCCATTTCACCTTCAGATACGAGTACGATTTATGCTTCTTCTAATTCTAAAATGTTTCACACATCTGATGGCGGTTTAAATTGGACAGATATTACTGGTAATTTGCTGGTCGGTTCCGGATATATTAAATACATTACAGTTAAAAATGATGATCCTAATACAGTTTGGCGAACTATGAGTGGGTTTTCTCCGAATGGAGTTTATGAAAGCACAAATGCAGGTCAAAGTTGGACTAATATTTCAGATGGTCTACCAGAGATTCCTTGCAGTACGATTGTTCAAAATAAATTAAATACAAGTGAGGTTGAGCTTTATGCCGGTACTGATATTGGTGTATACCTGAAATTAGGTTCTGAGCCTTGGGTGTTTTTTAGTACAGGACTTCCCAATGTTGTGGTGAGCGAACTAGAGATTTATTATGATTCAATAAATCCGAAAGAAAGTAAGCTAAGAGCGGCTACTTATGGACGTGGATTATGGGAAACAAAAGTGTACGACAGTGGTGTTCAAACAGGAGCTGAATCTTTGTCGACTGTAATTGAAACGGTTTATCCAAATCCAACTAGCGGTCAATTTAAGCTTAATTTTGCCGATTATAATGGTGAAGAAATAGAGGTTGAAATTAGAAGTTTGAGTGGAAAATTGGTGTATAAAAACAGCTTTGATGAGCAGAGTAATACAATTAATTTAGAGTTCCTAGCCGATGGTGTTTATGTGCTTCAAGTACAGAAAAACAAACAATGGTATGGACAAAGTATCGTCATTCAAAAGTAATTTTTCAATATAAAAAATAGCTAAAAAGTCCTCTTTTGAGGACTTTTTTTGTTTAAATCTTTTTTTGCTAGGGTCTTGACAAATGATTGATTCCTTGTAAATTTGACCATCAAACATCTTGGATGTAACCTTGAAGTGTTTTTTTGAACAGAATTCCTCTATTTTTTAGGTGCTTTCGTAAATATTTTGGTCAGTTCAAGAAGTTATGTCTGGGGGATGTTGTATTTTTGCAAGCAATTTTACAAGGATAAGAATACGATTATTTGAATGATAGAAGATTTAGACAAACGGGAAGATTTTGATGAAAGTTTAAATGCTGAAGATGATCAGCTAAATGAACGATTGCAAGGAAAAATGCAATCGGCCATGCATATTTCCGGTATGTATGAAGATTGGTTTTTGGATTACGCCTCTTATGTTATTTTAGAGCGTGCTGTTCCAAGTGTTTTCGATGGATTGAAACCAGTACATCGTCGTATTTTGCATTCCATGCGCGAATTGGACGACGGCCGTTACAATAAAGTAGCAAATATCATTGGAAATACAATGAAGTATCATCCTCATGGAGATGCTTCTATTGGTGATGCCTTGGTTAATATTGGGCAAAAAGATTTATTAATCGATATGCAGGGTAATTGGGGGAATATTCACACAGGTGATAGAGCTGCAGCTCCTCGATATATTGAAGCCCGACTCACAAAGTTTGCTTTGCATACAGTGTTTAATCCTAAAACGACGGAGTGGAAACTTTCCTACGACGGAAGAAATAAAGAGCCCAACAATTTACCTGTAAAATTCCCTCTTTTATTGCAACAAGGGGTGGAAGGTATTGCCGTTGGTTTGGCTTCAAAAATTTTACCACATAATTTTATAGAATTAATTGATGCTTCTATACACATATTGCAAGAGAAACCTTTTGAAATTTATCCCGATTTTCAAACGAGGGGTTATGTAGATGTTAGTCGATATAACGAAGGTTTACGTGGAGGAAAAGTACGTATTCGAGCAAAAATAAATCAACTCGATTCAAAGACGCTCGTTATCTCTGAAATTCCATTTTCGAAAACGACAAATAACGTAATCGACTCCATTATCAGTGCTAATGATAAAGGAAAAATAAAACTCAAGAAAATTGATGATAATACCGCCAACGAAGTAGAAATCCTCTTGCATCTTGCTCCCGGAGTTTCTCCCGATCAAACAATAGATGCTTTGTATGCTTTTACGGATTGTGAAGTTTCTGTTTCTCCAAATTCATGTGTTATTGTAGGTGATAAACCTGCTTTTTTGGGTGTTAGTGAGATTTTACTCAGGTCGACAGAGAAAACTGTTGAATTGCTTAAAAAGGAATTATTGATTAAAAAAGGGGAACTTTTAGAACAACTACATAGTCTTTCCCTAGAAAAAATATTTATCGAAAGTCGTATCTATCGCGATATAGAAGTCTGCGAATCGTTTGAAGAAGTTATTATAGCGATTGATAAAGGTTTAAAACCTTTTACGAAAGATTTTATTCGTGAAGTTACCGAGGATGATATTGTTCGTTTAACTGAAATTAAGATTAAGAGAATATCTAAATACAATTCGTTTAAGGCAGATGAACAAATTAAAACCTTGAACAAAGAGCTTAAACAAGTCGATTTCCATTTGGAACATTTAATCGATTTTGCCATTGATTATTTTAAAGATCTAAAAACACGATTCGGCAAAGGACGAGCTCGTAAAACTGAAATTCGAAGCTTTGAAAATATAGATGCCGCCACGGTGGCTGTGGCTAGTCAAAAACTCTATGTAAATAGGGGAGATGGTTTTGTTGGAATGTCGCTAAAAAAAGATGAATATGTTGGCATGTGTTCTGATATTGACGACATCATTGTTTTTCGCGAAGATGGTAAGTTTTTGATAACCAAAGTAAACGGAAAAGTGTTTGTTGGAAAAAACATCCTTCATGTTGATGTTTTTAAGAAAGGAGACGACAGAACCGTTTATAATGTGGTCTATCGTGCTGGATTACGAGGGAATAGCTATGTTAAACGATTTGCCGTTACAGGAATTACACGCGATAAAGAATATGAGTTTGCGAGTCAGGACAAAGGAGCGAAAATCCTGTACTTTTCTGCCAATCCCAATGGGGAAGCAGAATTATTAAAGGTAATCTTACGTCCAAATCCGAAACTAAAAAAAGCTGTTTTTGATTTTGATTTTAGCGAATTAGGAATTAAAGGTCGTGGTGCAAAAGGGAATATTTTAAGTAAAAAGCCGATTGCCAAGGTTGTAAAAAAAGAAGATGGTGTTTCTACTTTAGGTGCCATGGATATTTGGTTTGACGATAGTGTTAAACGTTTAAATACCGATGAAAGAGGTGTTTATTTAGGTGCTTTTTCCGGCGAAGAAAAGATATTTACATTGATGGGTTCTGGAGAGTACAAACTCTATAGTTTCGATTTAACAAATCACTTTGAAGAAGATCTTTTGCTTATAGAAAAATTTGATGGCCGTAAAATTGTGAGTGCACTGTATTTGGAAGCAAGCTCCAAAACGCCGTATTTAAAAAGGTTTATACCGGAAATGTCTGATAAGAAAATTAATTTTATTGGAGATTCGCCAAAGGCTAAATTGCTCGAATTCAGTCTCGATTTCAAACCTTTGATGAAAGTGGAGATCAAACCTTCTAATGGGAAGGAGAATCTGAAGCGGAAAATTGATGTGGATGAATTTATTGGTATTAAAAGCTATAAAGCAAAAGGAAAGCGCTTAACCGCGGATAAACTAATTAAAGCATCCTGGTTAAAGCCGATTTCTGATGAATATCCTGAGATGGAAGTAGAAGAAGTTCTCCCGGAAGAAGAGAATTCAATGAAAGTTGCAGATATCGAAGAAGCAAAAAATGAAAAAGTTGAAAAAACAGTGTTGCCAACGAAAGAGGAGAATATTGAATTTGAAATAGAGGTGGATGAAAAGCATATTATTGTGGACGACAAACCGAAAAAAATAAATGGCAAGACTGATAAGAATGTTAATAGTGCTGAAGACGACGGACAAATTATTTTAGACTTCTAAAATAATCTTTGAATAATTTAAGTATATAAAATGGCTGAGTTAAAAAATATTGAAATTGCTCCTGATGTGCATTGGATAGGCATTTTGGATAAAGACATTGTTACTTTCGATGTGGTTATGGAAACTGAACATGGAACAACGTATAATTCATATTTCATAAATGCAGAGAAAAAAACGATAGTAGATACAAGCAAAGAACACTTTTGGGAAACGTATCTCGAAAAAGTAAAAAGCGTTGTTGATCCAGCTGAAATTGAGTATATTATTGTAAATCATACGGAGCCTGATCATTCTGGCAATCTACGCAACTTACTTAATCTGGCTCCAAAAGCAACGGTTGTTGGTTCAGGAAATGCCATTCGCTATTTAAAAGATTTGATGAGCGGAGATTTCCCGCATAAAATTGTTAAAGATGGTCAAACACTCGATTTAGGAAATAAAACGTTGCGCTTTATTGGTGCTCCAAATTTGCATTGGCCGGATAGTATGTACACCTATTTAGAGGAAGATCGTTTGCTTTTTACCTGCGATTCTTTTGGCTCGCATTATGCGGATGATCGCATGTGGGACGATGAAGTGGGCGATTTCGATAAAGATTTTAAATATTATTTCGATGTCATTCTGAAGCCTTTTAGTAAGTATATGCTAAAAGCTATCGAAAAGATAAAGCCATTGAGAATAAAGGCGATCTTGCCAGGCCATGGACCTTTACTTCGCAAACATTGGCAAAAATATGTTGATCTAGCTGAAAAATATTCAAACGAATTTTTGGCTCAGCCGGAGCGTAAATATGTATTTATTCCTTTTGTTTCTGCTTATCATAAAACAGGTTTGATTGCAGAAGCAATTGCCGAAGGGATTCAGCAGTCGGGCGAAGTAGATGCCATATTGTTGGATGTGGAAAAAACAACTATTGGGGAGTTGGATATGCAAATGGAAAAAGCAAGCGGTATAATTGTTGGTTCTCCAACAATCAATCAAAATATTTTATTGCCGATTTATAAGCTATTTGCAATTATCAATCCTTTGCGTGATAAGAGGAAACTTGCCGGCGCATTTGGCTCTTATGGTTGGAGTGGAGAAGGTTCTAAATTGATTGAAAACAATTTACGAAATTTGAAACTCGATTTTTATACCGTTGGCATGTTTTTCAAGTTTACACCCAATGAAATAGAGCTTGAAAAATGCCGTGCTTACGGTCGTGATTTTGCTGCTAAAATTCTGGAGGAATTATAAATAAATTTAAGGTATTTAACCTGTCAGAATTACGCTGACAGGTTTTTTTACAAATAAGCCTATGTTTTCAGTCCAAAATATTAGCATGCTTTTTTCTGGTCACCTGCTTTTTGATCAGGTGTCTTTCCTGATTAATTCCAACGATAAAATTGGCTTGGTAGGTGCAAATGGAACCGGAAAATCCACTCTGCTTAAACTGTTGGCTAAAGAGTTGGAATTTGATAGAGGAGAGATTGTAATTCCGGAAGGAAAAACAGTTGGTTATTTGCCTCAGGAGCTAAAAAATGAAAGTAAATTGAGTATTTATCATGAAACGCAAAAAGCATTTTATCAAATAAATGCGCTAGAAAAAAAGATAGAACAACTGAATCAGGATTTGATTACGCGCACGGATTTTGAAAGTGCAGAATATATGAATCTGGCACATGAGCTAAGTGTTTCTACAGAGAGATATCATTTACTGGGAGGTCAGAATCGGGATGCGGATTTGGAAAAAGTTTTGTTGGGACTTGGCTTTACAGCTGAAGATTTTTCGCGTTCCCTTTGTGAATTCAGCGGAGGATGGAGAATGCGTGTGGAAATTGCAAAGATATTATTACAAAAACCCGATTTGTTATTGTTGGATGAGCCGGTGAATCACTTGGATATTGAATCTATTGAATGGCTTGAACAGTTTTTGAAAAATTACTTTGGAGCCGTTATTTTAGTTGCTCACGATCGTGTTTTTCTAGATTCGGTAACGAGTCGTACAATCGAAATAAGCAAAAATCGTATTTACGATTATAAAATGGCTTATAGCGCTTATGTTCTGGAGCGTGAGGAAAGATTGATTGGTGAGCAGGCGGCCTATGTCAATCAACAAAAGCAGATACAAGAAATTGAGCAATTTGTGGCACGATTTAGATACCAAGCTACCAAAGCCAAACAGGTGCAGTCGCGTGTAAAAATGCTCGAGAAAATGGAACGTGTTGAAGTGGATTCTATCGAAAGATCATCCATAAAATTTCGCTTTCAAGAGGCTCCCTCCTCAGGGAAAATTGTGGTGGAAACGCAAAAATTAGACAAGCGCTTTGGTGATAATCTAGTATTAAATCAACTTGATTTTGTTTTGCTTAAAGGGGAAAAGATAGCCTTTGTCGGGAAAAACGGAATGGGGAAAACCACCTTGGCTAAAATCATTGTGGGAGAACAAGATTATGAAGGAGAGTTTAAACTCGGTTATAATGTTAAATTGGGTTATTATGCTCAAAATCAGACCGAATATCTCGATATGAACAAGACGGTTTTTGAAACTATTGATGATGTAGCTACCGGTGATCTTCGCAAGAAAGTTCGGGATATATTAGGCGCATTTCTTTTTAGTGGTGAAACGATTGATAAAAAAGTAAGCGTGTTGAGTGGTGGAGAAAAATCGCGTTTAGCATTAGCAAAATTGTTGCTCGAGCCCTATAATCTTTTGGTATTGGATGAGCCCACCAACCATTTAGATATTCAATCGAAAAGCATTCTTAAAAATGCTTTAATGCAGTATAATGGAAGTTTGATTATTGTCTCGCACGATCGTGATTTTTTGCAAGGATTGACAGACAAAGTAATCGAATTTAAAAAAGCCGAAACAAAAGAACATTTAGGTGACATTCGGAATTTTCTTGAAAAGCGAAAGATTGAAAATTTCCAGCAACTGGAAAAATCGGGAAAAAGCCTGAAAAATCGGGGAAAAGACAAGTCTATATCAGAAAATAAGCAAGCCTATCTTGATAAAAAAGAGAGCGATAAGGAGTTAAGGAAACTTGAAAATAAATTACATCTTATTGAGAAAGAAATTCTAAAGATGGAAAAAGAGATTGAGATCTCCGATGCAAATTTGGCGGATCCGAGAAAGTATAAAGAGCTTATTAATGATAGTACTTTTTTCGAAAGCTATCAAAAACTAAAAACTAATCTCGAAAGTCGTTTAAACGAATGGGAGAGGATAAGTTTGGAGTTAGAAGGAAAATAGTGCTTAATTAGTTCGTTTCATCAAACTTTCGGCCAACTTAACTAGAACATGCTTTTTATTCTGATCTAAGTCGATCTTTTTCAGTATCTTAAATCCTTTGTCGTAATAGCAGTCCATCAAACGTTTGGTTTCTTCTTCTATTTTTAGATCTTGGAAAATAGATAAAACACGTTCTACTTTATTGTCGTCTTGTTTATCTTTAATACTAAACAATTGCTTTAACTCTTCCTGTTGCTTTGGTGATCCTAATTCGAGTGCTTTTAAATACAAAAAGGTTTTTTTGTTGGTTCGAATATCGCCGCCATTCTTTTTACCAAAAATATCTTCATCTCCAAAGGCGTCTAACAAATCATCTCGAAGTTGAAAAGCCATGCCGATACTTTCGCCAAATTCGTAAATGAGTTGGGTATTGTTTTTTGAAGTACGAGCCACAATAGCACCAACTTGCATACTACCTCCTAATAAAACGGCTGTTTTTAGATGAATCATTTTAAGATATTCATCCAGAGTAACATTATTCTTCTTTTCAAAATTCATGTCGTATTGTTGACCTTCACAAACTTCTTTTCCAACCCTATTGAATACGGTAAAAATCTCGAAAAGTAAATCTTTGGGCGATGCTAAAATAAAATCGTAAGCCATAACCATCATGGTATCACCAGAAAGAATAGCGCGGTTGGCATCCCATTTTTTATAAACGGTTTGTTGACCTCTTCTTATAGGCGCGTTATCCATAATATCATCATGCAATAGTGTGAAATTATGAAAAGTTTCCAACCCGAGTGCCGGGTATATGGCTTGAAGAATATCACCATCAAAAATATCGCAAGTCAGCAGAGTAAGCATGGGACGCAAACGTTTCCCTCCCATATAAAGAGTATATTTAATAGGCTCATACAATTCAACTGGTTCGCGGTGAACAAGTTCTTTTTCAATGGCAGATTGGATCAGCTTTTGATATTCTTCTATTGTGTGCATAGTAGATCATTTGATAGGCGCAAAAGTAAACAAAGCATTCCGATTATAAAAAATCGAAATGTGTTAATTAATATGTAAAATCATTGTTGTCCGAAAAAATAAAAAGTTTATCCGCTACGCGGAAGAGTGAATTTTATTTATGTTGATCTACAATAACAAAATGAAATCCTTTCTAGTCAACTAAGCGTAATAAATATTCTCCATAGCCGCTTTTTTTCAAGAGTTCGGCAAGTTTTCTTAATTGATCAGCATTGATAAAGCCCATTCGAAAAGCTATTTCTTCGATATTACTGATCATCATGCCTTGCCTATTTTCAATCACTTCGACAAATTGAGAAGCTTGGTTTAGAGAAGTAAAAGTTCCGGTATCGAGCCAGGCTGTGCCTCTATTTAAAACACTAACATGTAGTTTCCCTTGTTCGAGATAATATCTGTTTACATCGGTAATTTCATATTCGCCGCGTGCACTTGGTTCAATATTTTTTGCTATATCCACCACCGAATTGTCGTAAAAATACAATCCGGGGACTGCATAATTCGACTTAGGTTTTTTAGGTTTTTCTTCTATGGAAATGGCGTTCATATTTTTATCAAATTCCACAACACCATAGCGCTCCGGATCATTTACCTGATAGGCAAAAACAATACCTCCAACCGGATCATTTACACTTCTTAATAGTTTTGATAACCCTTGCATATAAAAGATATTATCTCCCAATATCAAGGCTACTTTATCATTTCCAATAAATTCCTCGCCTATTACAAATGCTTGAGCTAAACCATTGGGTATAACTTGTTCCTTATAGCTGAATTTAAGCCCTAAATCCTCACCTGTTCCAAACAAAGTTTTGAAATGTGGTAAATCATGCGGAGTGGAAATAATTAAAATTTCACGTATTCCTGCCATCATAAGTACAGACAAAGGGTAATAAATCATTGGTTTATTGTAGATGGGCAATAGTTGCTTGCTTATCGAAATGGTTAATGGATGGAGACGAGTACCGGATCCGCCGGCTAAAATGATTCCTTTCATTGATTACTATTTTTATGAAGTTTGTTGCTAAATGTCAAAAGTAAGAAAAACTTATAGATGAAGATCAATAAAGGAGGTGGAATATTAATCTCCGTTATCGTTATCATCATTGGGACTTTCCAAAAGAGATTTTTTAAAAGCACGAGTGGTCATAAATTTATCTAACGACAAGAGGAGAGACGGCAATAAAAATAAGTTAGAGATGAGTGCTACCAGTAAAGTGAAAGAGATGAGATACCCCATGGCTTCGGTTCCTCCAAATTTAGACATGGTAAAAATATAAAATCCAAAAAAGAGCACGATAGAGGAATAAACCATGCTATAGCCGGTTTCCTTAAGTGCTTTCATAACAGAAATATTAATATTCCAATCGTTATGCTTTAGCTGCAAGCGATATCTGGACAAAAAGTGAATGGCATTATCAACAGAAATACCGAGCGCAATGCTAAAAATTAATATGGTAGAAGGTTTAATCGGAATCCCAAAATAGCCCATCATGGCTGCTGTCAACAATTGCGGTAAAAGATTAGGTATAAGCGACAAAACAATCATACGGGCAGAAGTAAACAATAAAGCCATTAATAAAGAGATAACGACTAATGCTAGCAATAAACTTTGCAAAAGATTTTTAATCAGATATTTGGTGCCTTCAAGAAAGACAACGCTTGTGCCTGTTAATTCAACATCGAATTTCTCGGGATTAAATAAGCTATCAATTTTGGGTTTTAGATCGTTTTTTAAGGCTTCTATTTCGTTTGTTCCAATATTGGCCATTTGTACGGTTATGCGTGTTCTGCGCAAATCGTTGTCAACAAAACTATTTAGGGTGTTGTGGTTACCGGAATCAATTTTCGGCATGTAGCCCAAGATAAAATTCTTTTCCTGGTTATTCGGTAGCGTATATTTTTTTTCGTCGCCATTGTAGAAAGCCTGCTTAGAGAATTTTACCACTTCTACTAAGGACATCGGACGCGAAAGTTCAGGATATTTTAAAAGAATATCTTGCAAGCTCTCTATTTTTTGAATAGTACTCATTTGTAATATTCCGTGAGGCTTTTTAGTGTCGATTGTAATTTCGAATGGCATTACGCCATTAAAATGGTGTTCGAAAAAAAGAAGATCCTGATAAAGAACACCCTCTTTTGGAATGTCGTCTACAATATTTCCGGTTGTTTTAAGCTTGCTAATGCCGATGATTCCCGTAACAAATAAAAGTATGCTGACAATATAAACCCAAGAACGGTATTTTGAAACAACCAATAAAATGCGATCGACAATGCCTGATACTATTCCGCCTTCGACGTTGGATAATAGGCGTGCATTTGGAATTCCTTTAAAAGAAAAGAAAATAGGAATCAGAATGAGTGTGAGCAGATAGATTCCGAGTATACTCAGCGAAGAAACAATTCCAAACTCAACCAATAAATTGTTTCCTGTAATGATGAAGGCAGCAAATCCGGCAGCAGTTGTTGCATTGGTAAGGAAATTTGCACTTCCTATGCGATCTACCATTCGGGTTAACGCCTTGATTTTATTTTGGTGAATATTGTACTCGGCAATGTATTTATTAAGCAGAAAGATGCTGTTTTCTATTCCGATAATAATGAGAAGAGGTGGAATTATTCCTGTCAGAATGGTTATTTTATAACCCAAAAGTGCCGTTATTCCAAGAGTCCAAATAACACTAATGGTCACAGTAAGTACTGGGAAAAAGACCATTTTAAAAGAACGGTAAAAGATTAAAAGGATGAAAGCAGCAGCAAAAAGCGCATAAAAGATAAATTTGTTTAATTCACTTTTGATCAAGTCGCTGGTAATGGTCCGAATATAAGGTAGACCTGATAAATGAATTTCCACCTTTTGATTACTGGCGTAGGCTTCAATCTCATCTTTAATAGAATAGATTAAAGGGACACGCGCTTTTGTATTCAAAATATCCTTGTCAAGTGTGACCATAATCATAAACACATCCGACTCACGGTTGTAAAGTAACCCATCGTAAAAAGGCAAGGAATAAATGATGTTTTTTAAAGAATCAAGTTCTTGTTGAGTTTCAGGTCGCTTATCAACAACTGCTTTGAAATCGAATTTTTTCTCCTTGGTATTTTTGATAAGTGTATAGATCTGAGCAACAGAAACAACGCCTTCAACGCCATTAATCTCTTTCAAACGATGCGAAAGATCATAAAGAGCATTGAAATTATTTAGTTTAAATATATCGTGATTGATTGCTCCGGCAAACATTACCGCTCCATCTTGTCCGAAATCATTTTTGAAATTTTCGTAGGCAATTAGAGTAGGATTATTTTGGGGGAGCATCTGAGGAAGCTCATAGGACAGTTTTAGTGAGCGCATCTGAAAAGCAAAGAAAATGGTTATCAATCCTATGATAATCAGATGAGTAATGCGATATCTTAAAATCCACCTAGTTATATATTTCCACATTTCTTTTGACGCAATTAAAGCTAAAAAGCATCTGCTTTTTAGGATCTGCAAAGCTAATATTTTTTTTGCTTGGATAAAAAGTTGAAAATGGCTTTTTTATATTTTGTCTGACCAGTTAAGAATCTTGTAGAAATTATAATCTTGAGGATTGCTTACGTATTTTTTAGCCGTATCGTAATCAGCTTCAATAATATATTGCTGATTATCTTCATACACCATTTTAAAGCGTTCAGAGTTTATATTCACCAAACGTGGTTTTATTTTTCCGTTCTCGTCTTCTACATCTTTCAAGTAAAGAGGATGAATATCTCCTCTTTGGTCGGAGGTTACCATAACACCACTTACTCCTTGATCGAATAACTTCTTAACACCCATTCCTAATAAGGCGCAATAAACTAAATCAAAAGCAACGGGCGGAACACATCTGATTTCATAACCAATTTCTACCGGACGACTTTTTATTAAAAGCCCTAGTTCTTTTAGTTTTTGTTGAAGTAATACATTAAATATATGTGCTTTACTCAAATTGCCTAGTTCGGGATGGCCATGTTCATCGTAGGTAAATACAATACCTGAACTTTCTATCTCTTGGTCTCCCATGGAATGAAATACGCCCTCACTTACAATGACGACACCATAATTAATCTCGAGAATTTTTCGTTTCAAAATGGAAGAAATAATCAAACGAATGATTTTATCCAAAGAGACTTTTGTTTTATTAAACATTTCAGGGATAATGATTAGTGGGTAATGGCATGCCGCACCAATACCAAAAGCAAGGTGTCCGGCTTCTCTTCCCATAGCGCTTACAATAAACCAATTACCACTTGTGCGAGCGTCTTCATAGATGGTTGTTGCCATCCGCACGCCTTCACTTTTTGCTGAATGATAACCAAAGGTGGGTGATCCTTCCGGCAATGGCAAATCGTTATCGATGGTTTTTGGAACGTGTATATTTTGGATAACAACATTGTTCTCGGCTAAAAATTTAGAAATCCGATTTGCGGTACTCGCTGTGTCGTCTCCCCCGATAGTAACCAATAATTTCACATTGTTCTCGGTAAATATTTTCGTGTTAAACTCACTATCTTTTGGTTTATGACGGCTCATTTGAATTGCTGATCCGCCTTCTTTGTGAATCCGGTCGGCCAATTTAAAATCAATTTCAACTATGTTTGGTGTTTCAGCAAACAGGTCTTTGTATCCGCCATTCAAGCCAATGATACGAAATCCATCTTTAATGAAAACTTTTGCTACAGTAGCAATTACAGTGTTTATTCCAGGAGCCGGACCACCTCCGGCAAGAATTATGATAGATTTTTGCATATAATTAAATTTTTTGGTACTGCAAAGATAGAAAGAATTAGCTTGTTGAACAATTGGGATAAAAATCATTTCAATATTTTACCGGAAGAAATTTAACATAAATT
>JAGGUP010000184.1 GCA_021158405.1 Bacteroidales bacterium | reverse complement strand
TCGCTCTTTCCAAACCTTTTCTAAAAATAATTTGATAAAAACTAAAAATTATTTTTAATGTACTTTTTCGCTCTTAAATTAGACTACTAATCCACTCCAAAAGCGAGTGCAAAAATAGAAAGTATTTTGATTTTACAATATCCCTTCGTGTAAATATTTTGTCTTTTTTTTAGTGTCCCAAATTTACATTTGTTAACCTCAAGTTATCGTGAGAGTTAATTTTCATTTTAGTGTTAAATTTTATTGAGGTCTTTTTAATTAATCAAAAGAAATGCTCGTTTTTTATCAATAAATTGAAAAGTCCTTCTCCACTAGACAGAGGGATATGACGTTTGTATCTGTTCATCCATATATAGAGGTCAACTATGAAAGGGATGTAATTTATCTTATTTTTGAGCTTTTCGTATTTGCTTATTTATTCATTTCAGCAAAATGTGTATAGAAAGCTACAAGCGATTCAATGCCATTGAAAAATTGCTCCAAGGGGAAATTTTCATTTGGTGAATGGATAGCATCCGATTCCAATCCAAACCCCATCAAGACGGATTTAATTCCTAGAATTTCTTCAAAAGCAGAGATAATAGGAATACTTCCTCCACTACGAACCGGAATTGGACGCTTGCCAAATATTTGTATAAGTGCTTTTTCTGCAGCTTGATAAGCGGTTAAATCAATAGGACAAACATAACCTTGTCCACCATGAAGTGGCGTTACGGTTACCTTTACACTTTTTGGTGCTATACTTTCGAAATATTCTTTAAAAAGAACAGAGATTTTTTCATTGTCTTGATTAGGGACTAAACGTGTACTGATTTTTGCAAATGCTTTAGAGGGTAAAACCGTTTTCGCTCCTTCATCTGTATAGCCTCCCCAAATTCCACAAACATCAAAGCTTGGTCGAATACCTGTACGTTCGTTTGTTGTGTACCCTTTTTCGCCAGCAAGTTGTTTAACGCCGATGGCTGTTTTATAATCTTCAATTTCAAAAGGTGCTCTTCCTAAAAGTTCACGTTCTTCGCTTGAAACTTCGATTACATCATCGTAGAAACCAGGCATCGTCACTCGATTGTTTTCATCTGTCATTGAGGCAATCATTTTTGCCAAAACATTGATTGGGTTTGCAACAGCGCCCCCAAATAATCCACTGTGCAAATCGCGGTTAGGACCTTGAACTTCTACTTCCCAATAGGAAAGACCACGTAAACCTGTTGTTATGGTTGGCGTTTGAGGATCAATCATTCCTGTATCCGAAACCAAAATAATATCTGCTTGGAGCATCTCTTTGTTGTCTTGGCACCATTTAGGAAGGTTCGGAGAACCTACTTCTTCTTCACCTTCAATCATAAACTTAACATTTACATTCAAAAGATTGTTTTTAACCACATATTCAAAGGCTTTTGCATGCATAAAACTCTGACCTTTATCATCATCTGCCCCGCGAGCCCAAATTTTACCATTGCGAATTTCCGGTTCAAATGGTGGACTATCCCATAACTTTATAGGATCTACAGGCATTACATCCATATGGGCATAAATCAAAACGGTTGGAAGAGTAGGATCTATAATCTTTTCTCCATACGTAACCGGATTTCCTTTTGTTTCGTATACTTCTGCTCGATCAGCACCCGCTTCTAATAGGCTTTTCTTCCAGTATTCTGCCGCTTTGTACATATCTTCTTTATGCGCTACAATAGAGCTAATAGATGGAATGCGGATCAATCCGAAAAGTTCATCCAAAAAACGGTCTTTGTTTTCTTCGATATACGTTTTAATTGCTGTCATATTTTTTCTTTTTTAGATTTATTTATTTTCTTTTTTGTTTTGAATAAGGATTTTTCGTGTAATCTTAAAACCAAGCCATCTACCAAACCAATACGTGGAACAAATATAGAGAAAGCTTGAATATGTTTCATTATTTCGAGATAGATTTTTCCTGCAGGAACAATTACATCTGCACGATCGGGGCGAAAACCATAAATCTCAGAGCGCTCTTTCGAGCTAAGTTTACGGAGCTCCTTATATCCTTTTTCTAAAGAAATAATAGATAATGTTTTCATCTCATTTTCTCCGTAAAGCTTGGCGTATTTATTGATATTTCCACCAGTCCCTAAACAGTTTATTTTCCCAAAATCAGTTTTAAACTGATTGAGCCAACTATTAATTTCGTTCCAAACATCATGTTTGTATTTGTTGTTTAATAAACGGATAGTCCCTAGTTTAAAAGATTTACTCGCAATTAAGGTGTTTCCTTTTTCAAGGCTCAATTCAGTACTTCCTCCCCCCACATCTATCAACAGATTTAAAGCTTCAGAGTTTTGGGAAACACTGGTATTGACCGATCGAATAATTTTTGCTTCCAAAGCACCATCAATCAGATGAATATTCATTCCGGTTTCCACTTTTAGTTTTTTCAGTATATCGTCAATATTTTCTGCTTCTCGCATGGCAGCTGTCGCACAAGCAATATAATCAACTGGTTTGTAAACATCAATTAAAAGCTTAAAAGCTTTCATGGTGTTTATTAGGTTTTTAGTTCTGGTGCTATTTATTCTATTGGTTTTGAAAACATCTTTTCCAAGTTGTAAAGGAATTCGAATCAAACTTGCTTTCTCTATACGCGTGATCCCTTGTTTTTCAAAGACATTAGCAAATAATAAACGGACAGCATTCGACCCAATGTCGATAGCGGCATAAAGCATATCTATATTTTTACAAGCCAAAAATAATGAGAAATATTTGTTCAACCTAAAGTTAATGACTAATTTGATGTTATTCTTTTATACTAAGGGCTTGTTGCGAAATAACTACTCCGTTTATGCTCGTTCTTTTGCTCGCTAACTTTGTAAAAAGCCTCGCCGTAGCTCTGCTCTGCCTGCGTTTTTTGCCTCGTTACCGAACAAAATAACTTCGCCTGATCCAGAGAACTTATTTCGTAACAAGCCCTAAGCTTATTTCAGTATAAGACAAATCTTTTAGCTACTTTCAAAGAAATGGCATAGCCCTTATCATAGGTAATGCCTTCGACAGAATTACGAAATTTTAGGACAAGACATTATCATATCACATCTTATTTTTTACCTTTGCTTAGATTAACCCAAATTTACGTATTATGCTCATTGTATTCGTATTATATTTATTTGCCGTAACTGCAATTGTTGTTTTTTCCGCCCGAAGATCTAAAACAAATATTGATTTTGTTTTAGGTGGAAAAAAAATTTCGGGCGTTTCTCTGGCTATTTCCGAGAGAGCCACCGGAGAATCTTCTTGGTTGCTTTTAGGTTTGACCGGATATGCTTTTTTGGATGGATATAGTACGGTTTGGGTTGCTTTGGGATGTGTACTTGGAATTATTTTTATCTGGACATTTATGGCAGAACCTTTGAGAAAACTAACTGAAGAAACGGGTGCTTTAACGATTACAGCACTTTTCACTAAAAAATTTCCCGGTTCTGAGCGTTCAATAGGTGTTTTATCAGCTTCTATAATTGTCTTCTTCTTTTTATTTTATATCGCTGCTCAATACAGTGGTGCTGGTAAAGTTTTTCAAGAAGCTTTTGGGATGGATCCCTTATGGGGAATGATAATAGGATCGGCTTTGGTAACACTCTATACTATGTTGGGAGGATTTATTACTGTTGTTGCAACCGATGTTTTCCAAGGCATGTTAATGATTGTAACTTTGATTGTTTTGCCTATAGTTGCTTTATTTTTTATAGCTTCAAACAATATTGAAATTGCCAATGTTTTAGCAAATGCAACCCCAGAATATACAAGTATAACAGCCGGGAAAAAAGGTTTTTCTGCTGTTGTTCTGATATTAAGCGGAATGAGTTGGGCTTTTGGTTATACCGGACAACCACAGCTTTTGGCTCGAATGATGGCTCTTAAAGATACTAAAGATGCTAAAACTGCTAAATGGGTTGCAATTCTTTGGACCTTATTAGCTTACATTGGAGCTTTTGCTATTGGAATTATTGGATATGTTTTGGTGAAAAATGGAGCTCTAGGTGAAAATGCTGCGATATTGGCAACTGATTCCGAACAGATATTACCTGTAATGGTTATGTTTTTACTTACACCAATTTTAGCCGGAATATTATTATCAGGAGCAGTTTCAGCTATGATGTCAACGGCATCATCACAACTTATGGTTTGTTCTTCAGCCGTAAGCGAAGATTTATATCACGATTTGTCTAAAAAGAAACTAAGCGAAAAACAAATGCTCTGGCTGAATAAATTATTGATTGTGCTTGTTGGTTTAGTTGCGTTTTTTATTGCACTGTGGTTTTCCGATACTGTTTATGGTTTGGTTTCCTATGCATGGGCTGGAATTGGTTCTTCATTCGGCCCTGCTATTTTATTGCTTTTATTTTGGAAAAGATTCTCAAAAGCCGGAGTATTTGCATCATTAATTGGCGGAACAAGCTCCGCAATTATTTGGAAGAATTTTTTGCTCGAACCAACCGGAATATCTGAAAGATTGGGTAGTTTTGTCATCGCTTTTATACTGGCTGTTCTATTTTCGCTTTTATTTCCGAAAAAAGATACTTCCATATAAGTATGTATGAAATGATAAAAAAAATACACATAACTTCATTATTCATTGTCTTAATTTCAATCTCAATTTTAGGAAATGCTCAGGAACAGAATACAGGAAAAAAAATTGAGATAAGGCAAGCTGTTCGTGGAATTTACGATAAGAGTCTGGGCGAAAATGCACAACGCTTAATTGGAGACGTTGTGGTTGAACATGAAGGTTCCACCCTGTGGTGTGATAGTGCTTATTTATATGGTGATAAAAATAGCATGGATGCTTTTGGACATGTCCATCTTCAAATGAACGACACGCTTCACTTGTATGGCGATAAGTTGTATTACGATGGAAATACTCGCATTGCAAAAGTGAAGCGAAAGGTAAGATTAGAAGATAAAAAATTGACTTTGTATACCGATGATTTAATTTACAATCGGAATACGAAAGTGGGAGAGTATTTTGTTTGGGGTAAAGTGGTGGACTCGGCTAATGTGCTTACCAGCAAAAGAGGTTTTTATTATACAGATAAAAAAGAAGTTATCTTTCTTGATAGTGTAGTGTTAGTGAATAAGGAGCATACTTTAAAAACTGATTCTTTGAAATATCATACGCAATTGAAAACGGTCAATTTTAGCGGTCCAACAACTATTGAGGGAGATAGCACTTATATGTATGCAGAATCGGGATTTCACAATACACAAACTGATTTCACACGTTTAAAAAAGAATGCTTTTTTGCAGGATAAGAAAAATACCTTGCAAGCTGATAGCCTGTATTATGATAAAGCTCAGGGGGTTGCCGAGGCCTATAATCATGTGCAAATTACTGATACTGTTGAGCATTTGGTGGTTAGGGGAGGTTATGCTAATTACCGAAAAAAAGAACGTTTTGCATATGTGGTAGACCATGCTCTAGCCATTTTGATTGATAAAGGAGACTCTTTGTTTATACACGCCGATACTTTAAAAATCTTACTCGATTCGACAGAAAAAGTAGATCAATTGCTCGCTTATCAACATATGAAATTTTTTCGTGATGATTTTCAAGGAATGAGTGATTCCATGGTTTATCAATTGAAGGATTCTACTATCTATTTTTACAATGAGCCCGTCATTTGGTATGAAGATAATCAATTTAAATCCGATGAAATTCAATTGGTAATAAGACAAGGAGAGCTCGATTCGGTTCTGTTCAAAAAAAATGTTTTCCTGATATCGCAAGACTCTATTGATCCGCAATATTATAATCAGATAAAAGGCAATACAATGGTGGGTTGGTTTATCGATAACGACTTACGCAAGTTAAATGTAAAAGGAAATTCGGAAACTGTTTATTTTCTTTGGGAAGAAGATAAAACGCCTATTGGAATGACTAGAATTAGTGCTGAGGATATGGTTATGTTTTTGAAAGATAATAAATTGGAAACGGTCACCTATAAAAAAGAACCAAAAGCTAAACTTTACCCACCGGCTCAAATTCCTCCCGATCAATTAAAGTTGAATGGCTTTGAATGGTTGATAGAAAGAAGACCCAAAAAGAAAGAGGATATTTTTATTTGGGAAGGATCAGAAAGTAAAAAGGACGAAAAATTAATTGAAAAAAATACAGAAATACAGGAAATTATAGGCATAAAATAAGACCCATATCTGATATTCAGAAACAATAAAAAGAAGCAAATTCCAATTATAAGGTCTATTTAAAACAAACTCAGTTTCACATATTTTTTAGGATGCAAACGAATATCCTCTAAAAGGAGATTTAAATCGCGCGACGATTTTTCCAGTTCCAAATAAAGGGTGTCATTATTGAGTAATTGCCCTATACTTCCTTCTCCTTTGTTTATTTTATTCATAATTTGACTAAAATCGGCCATTGATTTATTTACACTTCTCAGCGTTCCGGATATATTAGATTTAACCAACGTGTCGCTTAAACTATGGAAATTGGTAATGATTTCAGTTAGTTTTTCATTGTTATTATTAAAATTAGCGGTAATTGATTCAAGATTGATCAGGATTTCTTGTGTTTTTGATTTTTCTTCGGAGACAAATCCGCTTATGTTTTGCATTAATGTGTCAGCATTCTTTAAAGAAGAATTTAAAAGTGTAAAACTTCCTTTAATACTTTTTACTTGTTCTTTACTTAAAGCATCATTTAAGTTTATTAAAATTTCATCGATATTTGATAATAGCGTTTCTGTACGTTTTTTGAGCGGTCCAATGGTTTCTTCAACCTGTTCTGAAAGTGTTGCGGCTAATTTGGAGGCAAGCGTATCGCCTTCTTCCGCTAATTCAGGCGCAGAGCCTAAGTGCAAACTAACAGCTTTTGTTCCCATTAAATCGGTGCTTAAAATCTCGGCTATGCTGTTTTTTGGTATCGGGAAATCATGATCAATGGTAAGTCCAATAATAATATCCCCATTTAAAGAGGGATCGAAATACATCTGGGTTACTTGTCCCACCTGCATTCCATTAATAAAAACGGGATTGGCTTTACCCAGACCACTCACATTTTGATAAACTGCATAAAAAGTACGACTACGTGTTAATATATCTTGGCCTTTTAAAAAGTTATAGCCCCAAATTAAAAGGACGGCTCCAACTATAAAAATGGCTCCTATTTTTGTTTCTTTAGAAATTTTCATCTTCAAGACTATGCATTTAATATTTGCAAAGATGCAAAATAATTGAGCTAATTAGCTAGTATCTATGTTTTCGTTTCGTTAAAAAAGCTGTTACAAGCAACTCAGATTCCTGAAAATTCTATTGTTTGCTCAGTTTTTTGGCTTCTGCAATGCTAATCCTTTCACCATTAAAAAGAGAAATAATAAAAGCATCTTTAAAACCCATAGCTCTAATTTGACTTTGAAGCTTTACTGCTTCAGAAAAATTGGATGTATCTCCGCTAGTATAACGATATAAACCTTTATATAAATAGTTTTTTATTTTAGGGAGTTGACTGTATTTTTTACCTGTTAGTTTTTTGTCGCTTGCTAAACTCAAAAATTGAACTCTATATGACACTTCTTTATTCCATGTATTATCAATTTTCTTTGCTTGTGTTTGACTTGCCCTAATACCGAGTTTTTTTAATTCAAGAGCATCATGCTTAATTTTGTATGCTTTTAAAGCATTATATATAGCTGTCGCCATTTGATTTTGGCCTTTTTTAGATAATAAATAAGCTTCGTCAGATGAATTGCTTAGAAAACCCAATTCTATTAAAATTCCCGGCATGGTAGTTTTGTATAAAACCCAAAAACCGGCAGAATTAACGCCACGGTCTCGAACAGCCGTATTGTTTTTAAATTCTTTCTGAACGATAGTTGCCATTTCAAGATTTTGAGTTTGAAAACTATTTTGAAAAAAATTAAAAATAATGTGGTTTTCGGCAGAGCTTGGATCAAATCCTTCGTAATTGGTTTTATAGTCATCTTCCAGCAAAATAGCAGAGTTCTCCAACATAGCTACTTTTAGATTGTCCTCGCTTTTATGCATTCCCATCACATACGTTTCCGATCCTTTTGGCTGGGATGATGTATTGCTGTTGCAATGGATAGAAATGAATAAATCGGCTTTGCTTTTGTTTGCAATGTTAGCACGCGTATTGAGCGGAATAAATACATCTGTTTTACGTGTATAAATGATATTGACATCTTTTAAATTATGCTCAATGAGGTTTCCTACTTTTAATGCAATCGATAAAACGATGTCTTTTTCTCGACTGTGTTTCCCTGATGCTCCAGGGTCTTTTCCTCCATGTCCGGCATCAATTACGATCCGATCGACAAGATTTTGACTTTGAAGTTCAGTACTATAAAGGGCAATAAGTACAATAATGATTAGGTAGAAACCGTTAACTTTGGGAATTCTGGGATTAAAACTACATTTATTGACTTTCATTTTTTAACGCTTTCTTTAGGTCGTGTCTGTTTATTTTCCTTAGTTTTGGAGTTAAAATTATTGAATTAGAAGCTTCTCCTAAATCTATATAAAACAAATTGTTAACGTTTTTATCAACAAGATATTTTAAGGCATTCATCGTCCCATTTGTTCTCATTGTTATTTCAATGGCAATTTTTTCGTGTGGAAAACAGTTGACTCCAAAATCAGCTAAAAGCCAATCGTATGATATTAAGGAGATTAAATCAGACTCCTTAAATCGGAAAAGCAAATTGCAGGAAGATACGCTTACAGCTAATAGTTTGAGCAATTCCTTAAAACACCTCTTGTTGGACACCCTTTCTTTAGATAGTTTGAATATTCAATCAAAAGAATTAGTGTCAAATCAAGCAGCACGATCTGTTTTAAGCGATTCATTACAGCGTGATATTCTGAAAAATGATACCGATTCTTTGCTAAAAGCAAGGGCGATTTTAGCTGAAAAAGTTTTGGCAGATAGTTTAGCTCCGGCTGCTAGAGAATCGAGATTGGATAATATTGTCGAATACAATTCAGGCGATTCTTTACGCTTCGACATTAAAAACCATAAGGTATACTTATTTAAAAGTGGTGTAATTGATTATGGAGATATTAATCTTGTTGGAGATTATATTGATATAAATTTTAATACGAACGAGCTATTCTCTGAAGGCGTTAAAGATGAAAACGGGAAAATTATCGGGACTCCAATTTTTAAGGAGAATGATAGATCTTTTGAATCCAAGAAATTGCGCTATAATTTTGATACAAAAAAAGGAATTATCTATGGCGTAAAAACAGAAGAAGGTGATGGCTATTTGTTAGGTGAAAAAATAAAAAAAATGGCGGATGATGTTACTTATATCGAAGGCGGTCAATATACTACTTGCGATCATCCAATACCACATTATGCTTTTCGTTTTAAGAAAGCAAAGATAATTCCAGGAAACATGATTATTACGGGTCCCGTTAATTTTGAAATTGAAGGTGTGCCTACACCTTTAATATTGCCCTTTGGCTTGTTTCCGAGTAAAAGTGGACAAACATCAGGTATTCTAATGCCGACCTATGGTTCTTCTACCAAGCAAGGTTATTACTTGATGAATGGGGGATATTATTGGGCTATAAGCGATTACTTCGATCTCTCTTTGCGTGGAAGTATTTATACACGAGGAAGTTGGTCTTTAAATTCGAAAGTGCGCTATGTGAAAAAATACCGCTATTCAGGTTCTTTCGATTTTAAATATGGTGTAAATATATTGGGAACAGAAGGCTCTCCGGATTATTCTCGCACACGAGATTTTCGTATTCAGTGGACTCATAATCAAGATGCTAAAGCTAGGCCTAACAGCAAGTTTTCTGCTAATGTAAATATCGTTACAAGCTCTTTCAATCAATTTGAAACGCAAAACACATTTGAAAATAAACTTTCCAATACATTTCAATCCAGTATAAACTATTCTACCAATTTTAAGAAAAAGTGGTTTTTAAATTTAAATCTGGGTCACAGACAAAATACCTTAAACAAGACTTTTGAAATGACTTTGCCTGAGCTTTCTCTCTCGGGAACACAATTTTATCCATTTAGAAAAAAAGGCAAAGTTGGAAATTTGAAATGGTACGATAATATTTCGTTAAAGTATAGCATGAGTGCCCGTAATTCAGCCTTAATGCCGGATTCTTTGTTTCTTAAACCGGAAATGAAAAACTTTTTCAAAAACGGGGTTAAACACAGTATTCCAATAAGTAGTAATATTAAAGTGTTAAAATATTTTACCTGGACAAATAGCGCCACTTTTACGGAGCGTTGGTATTCTCAAACCACCTCAAAATCGTTTAGTATAGATAGAGATGGTGTTGGCTCTATTGTTTTGGATACAATTAAAGGATTTAAAGCTGCACATGATTATTCTGTTTCTTCTAGCTTAAACACAAGACTATATGGGATGTACTCTTTTGGTCAGCATTTCCCGATTCGAGCCATACGCCATGTTTTAACACCGTCGGTTTCGTTTAGCTATCGGCCCGATTTTGGAGATGCCAAGTATGGTTATTATCAAGAATATTACGATGAAATTCGAGAGAAATTTGTTCGATACTCTATCTTTGATGGTGCTATATATGGAGGACCAACAGCCGGGAAATCGGGAAGTGTAAACCTGAATCTGGCGAATAATTTTGAAATGAAAGTGCTCGACAGAAAAGATACGATTACCGGAACAAAGAAGATAGTTCTGATTGATGCATTAACCTTATCAACCAATTACAATATTGCAAAAGATAGCTTGCGCTGGTCTCCACTTATACTTAGTGCGCGGACAAAACTTTTTAAAAATTTAGATTTGCGCTATTCCAGTGCCTACGATCCCTATATTTTAGATTCTGCCGGGAAACGCAATCTAAATCAGTACGAATGGAAAGTAAATCGGAGGTTAGTTCGTTTAGATAATGCGAATTGGCGCGTAGGTCTTAATTTAAGTTTAAAAAACGATTCTTTTAAGAGGAAAAAAAATTCGACAGAGGGTGACAAAACATCGGCCAAAAAACCTATAATGCCTTGGAATTTGAGTGTAAATTATACCTTTCAATACATTAGCAATCACGATTATGTGGCCTATGTTTTGGAAAAGAATCAGAAAGTTGTGCAAACTTTAGGATTTAATGGCAATATACAATTGACTGCAAATTGGAAGATTAGCGTTCGCTCGGGCTATGACTTTCAAAACAAAAAAATATCCTATACTTCTTTGAATATTTATCGTGATTTGCATTGTTGGGAAATGCGATTTAACTGGATTCCATTGGGAACCTGGAAGAGTTGGAATTTTGCTATTAACATTAAGTCTTCTATGTTTAAAGATTTGAAAGTAGAAAAGAAAAAATCACATCTCGACAATTAATCCGCAACCTTTTTTTTTATAATTCCCTATGTTTTTATTTTTTTAATAAATTCGTGGGATTAATCTAAAAACTCAAATCATGAACAAAATCATTCACACAGATAAAGCTCCAAAAGCTTTAGGTCCATACAGCCAGGCTGTTGAGGCAAATGGAATATTGTATATCTCCGGACAAGTTCCTATCAATCCGGCAACAAACAAAGTCGTTGAAGGTGGAATTACGGAACAAACCACACAAGTGATGAAGAATATTGCTGCTATTTTAGAAGAAGCCGGCTATCGTTTTTCAGATGTTGTAAAATCGACTTGCTTATTGAGCGACATGGCCAATTTTGTGGCTATGAATGCTGTGTACGGTTCTTATTATACCGAAAATCATCCGGCAAGAGCTGCCTTTGCAGTGAAAGAATTGCCTTTGGGAGTGATGATTGAAATAGAAACAGTAGCCGTAAAATAAAAACCTTATAAAGAAAAATACATGACTATGAAAAAAATATTAATTACCCTTTTTGTGTTTTTAAGTCTGGCAAAAGTGGACTTGTATGCAAAAGAAGGAATGTGGATTCCCTTGTTTTTACAAGAGCTGAATGAAGCTGAAATGAAGAAAATGGGTTTAAACATTACAGCGGAGGATATCTATAGTATTTCACAAGCCAGTTTAAAGGATGCCATTGTTATTTTTGGTGGCGGATGTACTGGAGAAGTAGTATCCGATCAAGGTTTGGTATTAACAAATCATCACTGTGGTTATGGAGCAATCCAAAATCATAGTTCCATTGACCATGATTATTTAACAGATGGTTTTTGGGCAATGAATCGCGATGAAGAGCTTTCAAATCCTGGTTTGTCAGTGACTTTTTTGGTGCAAATGCGTGAAGTAACGGATGGTGTTTTGCAAGGTGTTACCGAAGATATGGAAGAAGCCAATCGTCAGAAAATAATCAATAAGAACATAAAAAAAATGATAGCTGACGAACCAAAAGAGGAAGGGAATCGGGTTATTGTTAAACCTTTTTTTAGCGGCAATCGTTATATTCTTTTTGTTTACGATGTGTTTACAGATGTGCGCTTGGTTGGTGCTCCTCCTTCAAACATTGGAAAATTTGGTGGGGATACAGATAATTGGATGTGGCCTCGACATACAGGCGATTTTTCTATTTTCAGAATTTATGCCGACGAAAATAATCGTCCTGCAAAATATGCAAGTAGTAATGTTCCTTATACTCCCAAAAAGCATTTGAGTATTTCTTTAAAAGGGGAACAAAAAGATGATTTTACTTTTATCTTTGGATATCCTGGAACTACAAAGGAGTATATTCCTTCTGATGAGATTCGTCTTATTACTGAAGTCGAAAACCCTGTTCGGATTAAGTTGCGCACCTTGCGCCTGAATACCATGAAAGCGGTTCAAAATGTCGATCCTAAAGTGCGAATCCAATATGCTAGAAAAGTTGCCGGAATTGCTAACAGTTGGAAGAGATGGCAAGGAGAAAATAGAGGAATTAAGCGCTTGGATGCCATTGCAAAAAAGCAGGAATTAGAAAAGAATATTCAGTTGTGGGTGGATGCCGATGCTAAGAGAAAATCGGAATATGGCGATTTAATACCTTCTTTCCATAAGTTATACGAAGATATGACTCCTTTAAGGTTGAAATATCAATATTATCGCGAAGCCGGAATGGGAATTGAGATCATAAGTTTTGCTAATCGCTTTAGTGGTTTAGCCAATCTTGTAAATGAAAAAGAAGCCGATGTCGAAAAAATTAAAAAAGTCAGCGAAAGCTTAATGGAGTACAGCCAATCTTTTTATAAAGATTATGTGGTGGCTATTGATCAGCAAGTAGCTTCGGATTTATTAAAAGAATTTGCTGAAGCCTATCCCAGCAATCAGCTTCCTGATGAATTGCAGGCTATACAATTGAAATACAAAGGAGATTATGCGGCATTTTCAAAAAAACTAATGGAAAAAAGTTTGTTTGTAAATCAAAAAGCGGTGGATGCCATTTTAAATAATCCGGATAAAAAGGCCATAAAAAAGATGATGAAAGATCCTGCTTTTGCAATGGCACAATCGTTTAGCAATTATGGTCAAAAGATAAATGAGGAAATTAAGGATTTGGAATATCAATCTATCGCTTTGCGAAGGAATTATATGAAGCTGCAAATGGAATATGATAGCGATAAAGTTTTTTATCCAGATGCCAATTTCACCATGCGTATTGCCTATGGTTTTGTTGATAATTATAAACCAAGAGACGCTGTGAAATATGAATATTTTTCAACCTTGGAAGGAATATTAGATAAAGAAGATCCTGATATTTACGATTATGTTGTAGAAGATAAATTGAAGGAGCTTTATAAAAACAAAGATTATGGTCCTTATGCAGATGCAGATGGAACAATTCATGTTGGCTTTACTGCCTCTAACCATACCACCGGAGGAAACTCAGGAAGTCCTGTTTTTAATGGAGACGGTCAGTTGATTGGTATTAATTTCGATAGAAATTGGGAAGGAACGATGAGCGATTTAATGTACGATCCTGATCAATGTAGAAACATATCTTTGGATATCCGCTATTGCTTATTTATCATTGATAAATTTGCCGGTGCAGGTCATTTAGTTGATGAAATGACTTTGATTGAATAAATGCTTAAGCACTTGAATAGTCAGGGTTTCCTTATAATGAAGCCCTGACTATTCTTCTTTGAGCGATTTAAAACCTTCACCTAATATTTCATTGGCATTTAAGACTGTTAAAAAAGCATTCGGATCAATGTGAATAATAAAGTCTTTTAAAATAGCCAATTCGCGACGATTGACGACGGTAAAAATAATAGATTTTTCTTTTCCATTGAACATTCCATTTCCATTCAGGATAGTACCTCCTCTGTTTAAATCGACAAGAATTTTTTCTCGGATTTCTTCCTGCTTTTCAGAAATTATAAATAGTGTTTTATCATAATCCAAACCTTGGAGCACAACATCAATAATTTTTCCACTGATGAAAATAACAATCCAGGAATAAAGTGGAATTTCCCATCGGCCAAAGGCAGCAAGACCTGTTAACACGATTGCGGAATCTACCATAATCATCAATTGACCAATGGGTAAATGTGTATATTTTGCAAATATCATGGCAATAATATCGGATCCTCCCGAAGTTGCTCTCGACTTAAAAACGAGACCCAGACCAAAACCGATTAAAACACCTCCAAAAATAGCAGAAAGCAAAGCGTCATTTTCTACCAAAGGTTCATAGCCATAAGTCAATTCCAAAAGAGATACCCACAAAGATGTAGATACAAAACCAACAATTGTTTTGATTCCAAATCTTGGCCCAAGAATTTTTATTCCGAGCAGAGTAAGCGGAATATCCATGACCAAAGCAGATAATCCAATAGGAAAACCAAAAAGGTGATGCAAGATAATAGCAATACCATAAACTCCGCCGGGAGCCAACTTGTAAGGACTGATAAAAAGCACAAATCCGGCAGCCATAATAAAGGTGCCAATTAAGATTAAAGAGTAGACTTTAAACCACTCTTTTGACAGAAATTTTTCTTTTGTTATAAAGGCCATTTGAATACCGATTTAAAAAACGGTTGCAAAAGTAGATAATTTGAATGCTCTATGCTATACTAAATAGAAAATATTCGCGTTAATTCCCTGTTAATTCAAAGCAAAGATTGGTGTGTTTTTAAAAAACGAATAGAACTTTAATCTGAATTTTTCTAATAATGCGTCAATAATTTCTAATTTACTGAAAATGAAATCATCTAGTAAAAAATTTATATCCGTTAGCGTAATAAATAGAGGCGTGTCTTTTTGAGACTAAACAGTAAGAAGCAGCTTGGATATTTTTTTTACTTTTACAACTTGTATATAGCATACTAATTTGAGTTGAATTTATGGTTAAATGGTTTAAGATAATCACTTTTTCTATTGGTTTTATTATTTTGGTTGAGGAAGTGAAAGCCCAACAGGAACAGTCATTTACGCATTTTATGTTACAACAAACCCTTTTTAATCCTGCTGTAAATGGGAATCAACCAAACATACAATTAAATGGATTAATGAGGCAGCAATGGGTGGGTTTATCAGGTGCGCCGGAAACATTCTTAGTCAATATTCATGCACCTATTAGTTTTTTAAAAGGAGGTGTAGGAGGAACAATTATCAACGATCAAATTGGAGCATTTAAATCTACGGGTTTGAAATTGGCTTATGCTTATCGAAAGGACTTTTGGCAAGGTGAATTAAGTTTAGGATTAAGCCTTGGATTGATAAATAAAGCCATTAATTATTCCTATTTTAATGTTCAGAATGATCCTCTTTTACAAGGTCCAGATGATGAAAGCGGTATGATTTTTAATATCGATTTGGGTGTGTTTTATGAGGAAAAAGGACATTACTATATCGGTCTTTCCTCCACTCAAATTAATCAGGGCAAAATGATTATTGAAGGCGGAGCCACTTCTTTAAAACGTAATGTTTATTTGCATGGCGGTTATTTTTTCGCACTTAGACAAATCCCTCACATAATTTTTCATTCTTCCGCCATGGCGGTCTATACTGCAGGAGCTCCCATACAAATTAACCTAGGAATGATTGGTGAATACAATAAAAAGTTTTGGGGCGGCGTTACTTATAGACATCAAAGTGGAATTGGACTATTGGCAGGTATCTATTATAAGCAGTTTACGGCAAGTTATGCTTATGAAATTAATACGACATCATTAAGAAGCGGAGGATCTCATGAATTGATGCTTGGATATCGATTTTTAATTGAAGTAGTGAAAGGGAAGAAGAATTATAAAAATACAAGGTATTTATAGAAACATTATATAGAAACATTATTAAATTTGTGTTAATTTTGCTAGGTTTTACGGTGTAAAATCCAGATCATTAAGGTTACTTAAATAAGATATGAAAAAAATATTTATTTTTTTGTCGGTATTACTTGCTTTTTCAGCTTGTAAAAATTCTGGCAATGGTGAACTAATTGGCGTCCAAAAAAGAGCTACTTTTTATCCTTCAGCACCTTATGGTATGGCATTTGTTCCATTAGGATCTTTTACTATAGGAGTCGGCGATCAAGATATTCCTTATGCTCAAGTTACGGAACCAAAAACAGTTTCTGTACAGTCTTTTTATATCGACGAAACGGAAATTACCAATAATGAATATCGCCAATTTGTGAACTGGGTGCGTGACTCTATAGCTCGCACACTCATTGCAGAGAAAAGTTTTGAATTAGCAAAACAATATAAACGGCTCTATAAGTATGATGATCCTGATGTAATTACCGAGGATGAATTAGCTACACGACCTATCAATTGGGAAACAAAATTAAATTGGAATTTGACGGATGCAGTGGATCAGAAAAATCCAGATCCGAATGCCCAAAGATTGCTTGAAGAAATGTTTATTCCAGCCAATGAGCGTTTTTTCAATAGAAGACAAATTGATTCAAGAAAATTAGTTTACGAATATTATTGGATAGATCTTATAGCCGCGTCAAGGAAAGAATATGCTCAAGACAATAGTGGATATGCCATTGCAAGCTCAGACATGAAGAGTGAACTTGCTGGATTTTCAAACAGACCTCAAGGTTATCAGGATAGAAGTGTTTTTATCAGAAGAGAAGCAATCAATATATATCCGGATACACTTTCCTGGATACACGATTTTGCCTATTCATATAACGATCCTATGGCGAAAAATTATTTCTGGCATCCTACCTATGATAATTATCCTGTGGTAGGTGTTAATTGGAAACAAGCCAAAGCTTTTTCTTATTGGCGAACAGAATTAATGAACGCTCATTTAGCGAGTAAAGGACAAGTAGCTGTTAATGAATTCCGTTTACCTACTGAGGTGGAATGGGAATGGGCAGCTCGGGGTGGTTGGGAAATGAATCCTTATCCTTGGGGTGGACCTTATTTAACAAACGATCAAGGTTGTTTTCTAGCAAATTTTAAACCGCAGAGAGGAAACTATGTGGCTGATGGTGGAATGCAAACGGTGGTTGTTGCTCATTATCCAGCCAATGATTGGGGCTTATATGATATGGCAGGAAACGTATCTGAATGGACGCTTAGTGCTTATGATGAATCCTCTTATAATTTTTCTTGGGATTTGAATCCTGATTATGAATACAATGCAAAAGAAAACGATCCTCCTCAAATGAAGAAAAAAGTTATTCGTGGAGGTAGTTGGAAAGATATTGGCTATTTTTTGCAAGTATCTACTCGTCAATATGAATATCAGGATACTGCAAAATCTTATATTGGATTTAGATGTATGCAAACTTATTTGGGACGTATGGAAGGCGACTCTAAACGTGCCTCTGAAGTTTATAGATAATAAATTGATTTGAACTGAACAAAAAAATAGTGTATTATGAATATTAGTCAACTTACCAAAAGCAGGGGATTTAAAAATTTTATGGCCAAACTATATGGTATTGGTGCAGCCATTGTAATTATGGGCGCTTTATTTAAGATTACTCATATTCCCTATGCAGATGAAATGCTAATGGTAGGTTTAACAACAGAAGCTATCATTTTCTTTTTCTCTGCTTTTGAAACACCTCATGTGGAACCCGATTGGAGTTTGGTTTATCCCGAGTTAGCTGGAATATACCACAATGTTGGTTCTGTAGAGGATGATTTTATGGATAATGATTTAGGAGATGAGAAGTCAGTCACAAAACAACTGGATGGTTTATTGGCCGAAGCCAATATTGATAGTGAATTGATTGAAAGTTTAGGTGCCGGTCTGCGGAATCTAAGCACATCTGCAGGAAATATGAATCAGTTGACAGATGCTGTGGAAGCAAATACTGTTTTTGCAGAAAATGTTAAAAATGCAAGTAGCTCAGTTAGCCAATTAACGTCTTCGTATAAAAAAGTAAATCAGGTTCTGGATCGTGATATAGAAGTTACAGAGCAGTACCATTCAAATATTTCTGGAGCAAGTGCGGCAGCTTCTTCTTTGACATCCGTTTATGCTAAAGCGGCTGACAATATGAATGTCGATTTGAATGCTTCTAATGAATTTTCTTCGAAAGTAATAGAAGCAGCACAAACAGCTAGCTTACTGAGTGACGAGTATAAGAAGTCTATTGCAATAATGCGTCAATCAGCCGAATCGCTTAATTTTGCCGGAGTTGATGGGACTCGTTATAACGAAGAAGTGCAAAAAATTTCCTATAATCTTACAGCCTTGAATGCTGTTTATGAATTGCAACTGCAATCAAACAATGAGCAAATTAAATCATCGGTAAAAGTGCAGGATTCCTTGAATCAATTCTTAGATAATCTGAATAGTTCAATTGAAACTACAAGTCAATATCAAAAAGGTGTTCAATCATTAGCTGAGAATGTAGAAGCCTTAAATAAAGTGTATGGTAATATGTTATCAGCAATGAATGTTACTCCACGAGCTTAATTAGAATTACGCATTTGAAAAACGTATAGTTTATGGCTGGATTTAAAGAAACGCCACGGCAGAAAATGATTGCAATGATGTATTTGGTACTAACTGCCATGTTAGCGCTAAATGTATCCAAAGAGATTTTAGAAGCATTTAAGGTTGTAAACGAAAGTTTAGTATCGACAAATGTAAATTTCACCAATAAAGTGAATAGTTTATATGACGAATTTGAAAAACAATACGATTTAAATCAGAAAAAAGTAGAACCTTTCTGGGATAAAGCAAAAGCAGTTCGAGAAATTTCTGCCAATTTCACTAATTATCTCGATAGCGTAAAAATCAATACAATTATCCATACAGAAGGGATAAAAATAGGCGGTAAATATGGTATTTCATACGACTCAGTAAAGAAGATTACCTTACGTGATCTCAAACAAATTGATAATTTCTCTAAACCTACCCATTATTTGGTAGGAATTGAAACTCATAAAGGGGAAGGATATGAACTCCAAGAGAAAATCGAGAAATACCGCAAAGATTTACTTTCCTTTATACCGGAAGACAGGCGTTCCTATTTTAATATTGGACTAAATACAAAAGGTAAATTTATTAATACCGATGGAAGCTTTACCAAAGACTGGGTTTATTATAATTTTTATCATACTATTTTGGCGGCCGATGTTACCATTATCAATAAGATTTTAGCGGAAGCAAAAAATGCTGAATTTGATATTGTTAATTATTTAGCTCAGGATATATCTGCTAAAGACTTTAAATTCAGTAAAATCGAGGCCAAGATACTCGCTAATTCCGCTTACGTTTTCCAAGGCGATGAATATAAAGCTGAGATTTTTGTTGCTGCTGTGGATGAGAAAAATAATCCCACGGTTGAATTTAGAATGGGCACAAGTGAATGGCATGATGAATTTAGTTCAACTTCCACCAAGCTTTTAGGTGAAAACGGGATGGTTCATTTAAAATTACCCACACGAAATTTAACACCTAAAGAATATACATTTTCAGGTCGGATTATTATAAAAGATCCTACGGGAGAACAACAATCTTACCCGTTTGCCAGTAGTTTTACTGTGGCTGAGCCTTCTGCTAATGTGTCTGCCTCCAAAATGAATGTTTTTTATAGGGGCGTTGATAATCCTATACGCATTTCTGCCTCTGGAATTCCAGACCATCGATTGGATTATGCGATTACCACTGGTCAAATTAAAAAAACGGATGAAGGATATGTTGTTTCGGGTTTAGGTAGAAATACACTTTCAACAAATCAACTCACAATAACAGTGTATGCCTTGGATGAAAATAAAGTGCGTACAAAAAAATTAGGAGTGCAGGTATTCCGCTTAAAACAATTGCCCGATCCGGATGTGCTGGTTAGAGGAATGAATGAAGATGGAGACATCTTAAAAGGAGAAATATTAACTAACCCCTATTTAATGTGTCAGCTGCCTGAATTTGTTAACTTCGAATATCCATTTGAAGTAAATGCATTTAGTATGACAGCTTATAAAGTCAACGGAGAATCCTACGATTTATTCTCAACAGGGTCAAAGCTAACTACAGAAATGGAAAGCTATATCCGAGATGCTCGTCGAGGTTCGGATATTGTGTTTAAGAATATAAAAGTAAAAGGCCCTACCGGCGATAGAAAAGTCCCGGCTTTAGTGCTTACTTTAAGATAAAAATAGAAATTATGGATAAGCGTATTTATAAATTTTTTAGCATATTAGCCTTGAGTTTAAGTGTGTCAGTTGTTTCTGCACAATTGACAAGCAGTAGTGTACAAAGAGCGATTAGTACTCCAAGAGATAATGTATTTGAAGAAATTCATGCGGAGTTCAAAAAGCCTGTTCCCTATCCTCCTTTGCGTCAAGCGGATGTAATGTATCAAAAAAGAATTTGGCAAAAAATTGATTTTCGCGAAAAAATGAATCAGCCATTTTATTATCCCATTAATGCTCATTTAGGATGGAAGAGCTTTATGACCATTATTTTAGAAGCCTTACGTTCTGGAGAATTAACGGCATATGACGATAGAGTAGATGATGAATTTACTACTCCTTTAACTTACAGAGAACTTGAGTCCCGTTTAAAAGGACAAGCTGATTCTATCGATCAATTTGATCAAAATGGTGTGTTTCTTGGTAAGAAAATTACTTTTCCAGATGCTTATCAAGAAGGTGAAGTAAAAACACTTAAGCTTAAGGAGGTTTGGTATTTTGATAAACAACGTTCACAGATGATGGTGCGTATTTTAGGTCTGGGTCCTGTGCGTGAGTTTATTGATTCTGAAACACAAGAAAAAAGGGAACAAACTTTATTCTGGATTTATTTCCCCGATGTCAGACCTATTTTGGCAAAATCCTTGGTGTTTAACAGGAAAAATAGTGGCGCAAGATTGACCTACGATGATATATTCTGGAAACGCCTGTTCGATTCTTATGTTTATAAGGAAGAGAATGTGTACGACCGTGAAATTTCACAATATGCATTAGGAATGGATGCCTTGTTAGAATCAAATCGTATAAAAAACGAAATATTTGAAATGGAACAAACGTTGTGGGAATATTAACCGTATTTTCTATAAAAATTCAACTCTGCCATTGCGGAGTTTTTTTTTGCTTTTAAATTGTTATTTTTGTTAAATAGCAATTGCCATAATGGAGCATTATATAAATACCCCGATAAAATATGTAAAAGGAGTTGGACCTGCCAAGGAAAGCAGTTTTAGTTCCGAATTGGGTATTATGACTTTGGGGGATTTGCTTTATTATTTTCCTTTTCGTTATATCGATAGAAGTAAAATATACCTGATAAGTGAGATTCGGGAAGAAATGCCTTATGTTCAGATAAAAGGGAAACTTTCAAATCTTCAAACATTAGGAAGTGGTAGGTCCACTCGTTTAAGTGTTTTGCTTCACGATGAAAGTGGTTCGATAGAATTGGTTTGGTTTGCCGGAATCAAATGGATACGGGAGAAATTGGTGTATGGAAAAGAATATATTGTGTTTGGAAGACCTAGCTTATTCAATAAGCGTTTTAATATCACTCATCCTGAAATAGAAGCTATTGATACCGAAAAAGAGATAATTACAAACATCAAGCTTCAGCCATTTTATAATTCCTCAGAAAAATTAACGCGCCGTGGTCTTGATTCTAAGGGGATTGCAAAAATAATTTATCAGGCTGTTAAAAATGCATCCGGCTTGATACCGGAAATTCTTCCACCTAGCTTATTAAAAAAATACCAATTTGTTTCGCGCGAAAAAGCCATTCAAGCCATTCATTATCCCGAAAATTTAAATCAATTAGAAACGGCACGGAAACGATTAAAGTTTGAAGAGCTGTTTTTTATTCAACTCCGATTATTAAAGCAAAAATTAATCCGTACAGAAAAGGTAAAAGGACATGTTTTTGTAAAAGTAGGTGAGAAGTTCAAACGTTTTTATGAAGAAAATTTACCCTTTGTCTTAACCAATGCTCAAAAGAAAGTCATGCGTGAGATACGTTCTGATATGGGTTCAGGAAAACAGATGAATCGTCTTTTGCAAGGCGATGTAGGAAGTGGAAAAACATTGGTTGCGCTGTTGGGAATGTTACTTTCTGTCGATAATGGATTTCAGGCTTGTATGATGGCACCCACAGAAATTTTGGCGCAGCAACATTTTAATGGTATTTCCAAATTTTTGCAAGGACTGGATATTGAAGTTGAATTATTAACAGGATCAACCAAAACAAAAAAGCGAAGAGTAATTCACGAAGGACTTTTAAATGGTAAATTACAATTGCTCATTGGTACTCATGCGCTCATCGAAGATACCGTGCAATTCAAAGAATTGGGATTTGTTGTAATTGATGAACAGCACCGTTTTGGAGTGGCGCAGCGTGCAAAACTTTGGAACAAAAGTAAGATCCCACCTCATATATTGGTCATGACTGCAACACCAATTCCTCGTACATTGGCAATGACTTTGTATGGCGATTTGGATTATTCTGTGATTGATGAACTGCCCCCGGGAAGGAAAGAAATCAAAACGCATCATTTTTATGATAAAAATCGACTGAAGGTTTTTGGTTTTATGCGACAGCAAATTGAAGAAGGCAGACAGGTTTATGTTGTTTATCCCTTGATTAAAGAATCGGAAACACTCGATTTAAAAGATTTGGAAGATGGCTATGAAAGTATTTTGCGCGATTTTCCAAGACCAAAATATCAGATTAGCATTCTGCATGGAAAAATGAAACCTGCAGATAAAGATTTCGAAATGGCTCGATTTGCTAAAGGGGAAACTCAAATAATGGTTTCCACTACCGTGATAGAAGTGGGTGTTGATGTGCCAAATGCCTCCGTGATGGTCATTGAAAATGCAGAGCGTTTTGGTTTATCACAATTACATCAGTTAAGAGGAAGAGTAGGGCGCGGCGCTGAACAATCCTATTGCATTTTAATGTCGAGTTATAAATTAACAAGTGACGGAAAAAAACGTTTACAAACCATGGTCGATACCACTGATGGATTTGAGATTGCCGATGTGGACTTGAAATTGCGAGGACCTGGCGATATGCACGGCACACAGCAAAGTGGGATTCTCGATCTTAAAATAGCTGATCTAGTTAAAGACGAAAAAATTCTCAAGTTTGCCCGGGAAAAAGCGATTGAATTGCTCGAACTAGATCCTCATCTTTCTCTTCCAGAAAACAAACAAACATCCATTCATCTTCAAAAGATGGAAAACAGAAGCCGAAATTGGATCGAAATAAGTTAATTCCTCCATTTTATTTCCAATCGTTTAATCTCGCTTAACTACCTGCGTATTCGTCATCCTGTCTCGAAAAAAATACTAATTTTGCATTTGAAATTAGCAGGTATTCAAATCTAAATAAAGTTAGTCATTTTGCTGCTAATCATATTTAATAAAGAATTTATAAAATGAATTTATCCTACAATTGGTTAAAAAAATACGTTTCCTTCGATGTAACGCCTGAAAAGTTAGATGTTTTACTTACAGACTGTGGTTTAGAAGTGGAAAAAATAGAAAAGGTTCAATCGGTTAAAGGTGGTCTTGATGGGATTCTTATTGGGGAAGTTCTTACTTGCGAAAAGCATCCAAACGCAGATACTTTAAGTATTACGACGGTTGATATTGGAAATGGTCAAATTTTACCAATTGTGTGTGGAGCGCCTAATGTGACTGCCGGACAAAAAGTACCTGTCGCAGTTTCAGGTACTACTTTATATGATGGCGACAAGAGTTTTATCATAAAGAAATCTAAGATTCGTGGTGAAGTTTCGGAAGGAATGATTTGCGCTGAGGATGAACTTGGCTTGGGAACTATGCATGATGGAATTATGGTTTTAGACGAAAATGCTGTCCTTGGCTCCAAAGCAAAAGATTATTTTAATATCGAAGATGATTATCGTTTTGAAATAGGTTTAACGCCCAATCGTTCCGATGCTACTTCGCATATTGGTTCGGCGCGTGATTTGGTTGCCGTTTTAAATCAGATGAATGGAAATAGAGACAAAAAACTTCTTCTTCCGGATGTGTCTGATTTTAAAGTTGACAATACGAATTTAGATATTGATGTTATTGTTGAAGATGCCGTAGCTTGCCCTCGTTATTCCGGACTTACACTCTCTAATATTGAAGTAAAAGAATCGCCGGAATGGCTTAAAAATGCCTTGATAACGATTGATATTCGTCCGATTAACAATATCGTTGATATTACTAATTTTGTGATGTATGAAACCGGACAGCCTTTGCATGCTTTTGATGCTGATGCTATTACAGGAAATAAAGTGATCGTTAAAAAATTGGCGAAAGGAAGTAAATTTCTTACGCTTGATGAAGTAGAACGTGAGCTTTCGGGCAATGATTTAATGATTTGCAATACCGAAGAAGGGATGTGTATTGGAGGTGTTTTTGGAGGATTAAGTTCCGGAATTAAGAATACTACCAAACGTATGTTCTTGGAAAGTGCTTATTTTGAAGCTACCGGAATTCGCAAAACTTCCAAATATCACGGTTTACAAACAGATGCTTCTTTTCGTTATGAAAGAGGAGCCGATCCTAATATGACTGTTTTTGCACTTCAAAGAGCTGCTCTTTTAATTAAAGAACTGGCAGGTGCCGATATTTCAAGCGAGATAAAAGATGTGTATCCAACAAAAATAGAACCTTGGCAAATCCGCATTCAATTCGCTAATGTTAAGCGTTTGATTGGAAAAGAAATTCCGGTTGCAATGATTAAATCCATTTTAGTTGATTTGGGAATAGTCATTTTAGAAGAAACAGAAAGCGGATTGCTATTAGAAATTCCTACTTTTAAAGTGGACGTTACGCGCGAAGCAGATATTATAGAAGAAATACTCCGTATTTACGGATACAACAATATTGATTTTACGGAAAGCGTTCATTCGGCACTTTCTTACGGAAAAAAACCAGATAATGAGAAATTGCAAAATCTGATTTCTGATTATTTATCGAATAATGGTTTTTCCGAAACAATGAATAACTCCTTAACCAAAGCAAGTTATTACGAAAACAATCCCGACTTTAATTCGGATCAAAGTGTGGCGATGTTAAATCCATTGAGCAGCGATTTAAATATCCTTCGTCAATCCTTGGTGTATGGAGGTTTGGAGGCTGTTCTGTACAATATCAATCGAAAGAATCCGGATCTAAAGTTTTATGAATTTGGCAAATCCTATCGTTTAGTAAATGCCGAAGCGGATAAAGTAGAAAAGCGTTATACCGAAGAAAAACATTTGGCTTTATTAATCACGGGAAAAAAAGCTCCTGAATCATGGGGAAATCAAGCAAAACAAGTCAATTTCTACGATTTAAAACTAGCGGTTCAGCATATTTTAAAAAAGCTACAGTTTAATCTTTTGTCACTTACTGTGGATACCCAAATTAAAAGCTATTTCTCGGAAGGATTACGGTTTTCACTCAATAATAAACCCTTGGTAGAATTGGGAGAATTGAGTCCTAAAGTATTGAAATCGATGGGGATAAAGCAGCTCGTTTATTATGCTGATTTCAATTGGCAAGCGATTTTGAAAACGGTTAAGCAGATTGATGTTCAATATCAGGAAGTCCCAAAATTTCCCGTAGTGCGTCGCGATTTAGCTCTGGTTATAGATAAAGCCGTTAAATTCGAGTCTATTGAAACATTGGCTTATAAAGCTGAAAAAAGGACATTAAAATCAGTAAATTTGTTTGATATCTACGAAGGCATAGAATTGGGGGAAGGAAAAAAATCGTATTCTGTAAGTTTCTTTTTGCAAGATGCTGAAAAAACGCTGAATGACAAGCAAATAGATAAGATGATGAATCGATTTATCAAGATATTTGAACAAGATTTAGGAGCAATAATTCGGCGATAGCCAAATGGGTTTTAAGATTCTTTGTAATTTAAGGGTCGGAAAATCCAATATTAAAAAGGAAAAAATGGATTTACAAACTATAAAACAACGTTTTGGTGTGCTTGGTAACTCACCCTCATTGGAAAGAGCTTTGGATATTGCCATACAGGTTGCTACAACTGATCTTACCGTTTTAATTACGGGTGAAAGTGGAGTGGGGAAAGAAGTATTTCCAAAGATAATTCACAGTTTGAGTAGCAAGAAACATGGCAATTACATTGCTGTTAACTGTGGCGCTATCCCGGAAGGAACGATTGATTCTGAATTGTTTGGACACGAAAAAGGTTCTTTTACCGGAGCTCATGATGCGCGAAAAGGTTATTTTGAGGTAGCCGATGGAGGAACTATTTTCTTGGATGAAGTGGCTGAACTTCCGTTAGGAACTCAAGTCCGTCTGCTACGAGTTTTAGAAAGTGGTGAATTTATGAAAGTAGGTTCGTCAAAAGGTCAAAAAACAGATGTAAGAGTTATTGCTGCTAGTAATGTTAACATTCCGGAAGCTATTTCAAAAGGAAGATTTAGGCAAGATTTATATTATCGCTTAAATACTGTACCCATTCAAATCCCTTCTTTGAGAGAGAGGAAAGAAGATATTTATCTATTGTTTAGGAAATTTGCAAGCGATTTTGCTGAGAAATATAGAATGCCAAGTATTCGCCTCGACGAAGAAGCACAGAAAATACTAATTCGCTACCGTTGGGATGGAAATATCCGTCAACTAAAAAATATTGCAGAGCAGATTTCGATAATTGAGAAGGAGAAAGCCATTGACGCTCCAACTTTAGCCAAATATTTACCCGATACTTACAACCGCGATTTGCCCATCCTTTACAATAAAAAGGAAAATGAAAATATTTCGGAGCGCGATTTATTATACAAGGTATTCTTTGATATGAAGCGTGATTTGACCGACCTGAAAAAGGTGGTGCTCGAAATGTTGAAAAGAGAAGGCAGCGAAAGTAAGATTAAAGAAAAAGATACCGAATTAATGCATAAACTGGATGCGGGTTATGAGCTAATTCAGAATTCGAAAGAGAATAAGGAGTCGCGTGAGGATGATGAAAATATGAATGTCGAGAATTTCGACGATCAGGTATTTGATTCCTTGAGCACGCATGATGCAGAGGTTATTGAAGAATCTTTATCGATTCAAAAAAAGGAAGAGGATTTAATTCGAAGAGCACTTGAGAAACATAAGGGAAAGCGTAAGGATGCGGCAAAAGATTTGGGAATATCTGAACGTACACTGTATCGAAAAATTAAGGAATACAATATCATTTAAATGAAGAAAAGAATACTTTTTATGATCGTTTTGGTGTTGAGTGTATCTGCATTTAATTCCTGTATCACTTATTCTTTTACAGGTGCATCTATTCCCATTACTGCCAAAACAATTAGTATTGGTTATTTTGAAAATAATGCCGATTTTGTAAATCCAACACTTAGCGAAACACTTACACAGTCTTTACGCGACCGTTTTAGTTCTCAATCTTCACTAACACTAATTCCGAGTGGCGGCGATTTGCAATTTGAAGGCGAAATAACCAATTACAAAACCAGTCCGCAAGCTATTCAAGGAAATGATGTGGCTGCTTTAACGCGATTAACGGTTACGGTGCATATTAAATACACGAACTTAATTGAACCGGAAAATAATTTTGATAGTAGCTTTAGCGCTTACGAAGATTATAATAGTGAGCTGGATTTAACTAGTGTTCAAGATGGCTTGATTGAGGTTTTAAAAGAGATGCTTATTGATGATATTTTTAATAAAGCAGTTGTAAACTGGTAATAATGAATACGGAAAAGCTTTTAAAATACATCACCCATCCACAGTCTTTGAATGAAGATTCACTTCAGGAAATACAGAAATTGGTTCAGCTTTTTCCCTATTCTCAAAATCTTCAACTTTTGTATTTGTTTAATCTGTCGAATATACAGGATATTCGATTTGGAGAACAGTTGCAAAAAACAGCCACTTATGCAGCAGATAGGAAATTGCTAAAAAAACAAATAGAGGAATTGAAAAACCCCGTGCTCACTACTCCAAAAGAGTCGGAATTCCCAGCGAATCCTATAAAAGAAAAAGTCATTGAATTGAAGGCCGAAGCAGTTCCTTCAGAAACTGATAGCCTCATTCAGAAGGAAGAGCCAAAAGAGCAAATAAGCTCTAAAAAGGAAGAAGATATTCCCTTAGTTCCTTCATCTTCTTCTCTTTTCAAAAAATTAAAATACGATCAGAATTCAGCGGCTGGACCTTTGGAGGATCTTATTAATGAGCGAGATAAGATAAGATCGAAAGCAGAGCTTCTGCAATTGGTGAAAGATAGATTAGCAAAAATTGAGGCTGACAAAGCTGAAAAGTCAATGGAATCTTCTTCGGATAAATCAACAGAAGAAGAAATAGAAGCTCCGTTTCAAAGTAAATTAGATTTAATAGATAAATTTATTCGGATAGAGCCTAGTATTTCGCGACCGGTAAAAACAGCTTTTTTCGATCCGGATGTGGCTGCACAAGAAAGCTTATTTGATGATGGGGCTTTTGTGACAGAAACACTTGCGAAAATTTACTTCGATCAGGGGAATTATCAAAAAGCGAAAGAAATTTATCAGATTTTAAGCTTGAATAATCCGAAAAAAAGTAGTTACTTTGCAGCCCTAATTCAAGAATTGGAAAATAAATTAAATTAATTAAAAAATAAAAAGCAATGGGTGCTTATATAATTGTTTCGGTTTTAATCTTGATCACTAGTATATTACTAATGTTGGTTGTTTTGGTGCAGAATTCAAAAGGAGGAGGTTTGGCTTCTAACTTTTCTGGTAACAATCAGTATATGGGTGTTCGGAAAACTGGCGACTTTCTAGAAAAATCTACTTGGACATTGGCTATTGTTTTGCTTGTTTTAAGTTTGTTCTCCATCTTTGTAATTCCTCGTTCTACTAATGCCGATGGTGTTATGGATACGGAATTACGCGATCAAATTGAAAATACACAACCTGTTAATATTCCAACTCCACCCCCTAATCAAAACTAATCAGTATAAAGAAATTTTTAAAATGTCAGATTGTCACACAGTCTGACATTTTTTTTTACTTTTCCTTTTGGCACAATATTCGATCAAAGGACTTTTGTTAAACATCAATAGATTTTATAAATATGAAAATACAACCACTTGGCGATCGCGTTTTGGTAAAACCATTAGCTGCCGAAGAAAAAACTGCCGGAGGAATTATTATTCCGGATACTGCAAAAGAAAAGCCCCTTAAAGGCCTTGTAATGGCTGTTGGGAAAGGAATAGACGACAAAGCATTAACCGTAAAAGTTGATGATACCGTTCTATATGGTAAGTATGTTGGTACTGAAGTTAACCTTGATGGTATAGACTACTTAATTATGCAAGAATCGGAAATTTTAGCAATTATTTAATTAGAATTTAAACAAAAACTAGATAAAATTTAAAATCATGGCAAAAGATATCATGTTTGATTATGAAGCTCGCGAAGCTTTGAAAAAAGGGGTTGACGCCCTTGCAAATGCTGTAAAAGTGACTTTAGGGCCTAAAGGCCGGAATGTAATTATTGAAAAATCGTATGGTGGACCTTCCATTACAAAAGATGGTGTTACTGTGGCTAAAGAAATAGAATTAACCGATCCTATTGAAAATATGGGTGCTCAGATGGTGAAGGAAGTGGCTTCTAAAACCAACGATATAGCTGGTGATGGTACTACAACCGCAACTGTTTTAGCACAAGTAATTGTTTCAACAGGTTTGAAAAACGTTACTGCCGGAGCAAATCCAATGGATTTGAAACGTGGTATTGATAAAGCGGTTATCGCTATCCTAGAAAACATAAAGAGTCAATCTAATGAAGTGGGTGATAGCAACGAAAAAATTCGTCAGATAGCCACTGTTTCAGCCAATAACGATACCTCTATAGGAGACATGATTGCTACAGCAATGGCTAAAGTAAAAAAAGAAGGTGTTATCACCGTTGAAGAAGCCAAAGGAATCGAAACAAGTGTGGATGTTGTAGAAGGTATGCAATTCGATCGTGGATATATTTCTCCTTATTTTGTTACGGATACCGAAAAAATGCAAGTGGTTTATGAAAATCCTTATATTTTAATCTACGATAAGAAGATTTCTATAATGAAAGAATTGCTTCCTATTTTAGAAAAAACTGCTCAATCAGGTCGTGCCTTAATTATTATTTCTGAAGATGTTGAATCTGAAGCCTTAGCTACTCTTGTGGTTAACCGTTTGAGAGGTTCTTTAAAAATTGCTGCTGTTAAAGCTCCTGGTTTTGGCGATCGTAGAAAAGAGATGTTGGAAGACTTAGCTATTTTGACTGGTGGTACTGTTATCTCTGAAGAAAAAGGCTACAAATTAGAAGATGGAACTCTTGAGCAATTAGGAGAAGCCGAAAAAGTTGTGATCGATAAAGACAATACAACTATTGTTAGCGGAAAAGGTGCTTCTGATTTAATTCAAGCTCGTGTTAAACAAATAAGAGCTCAAATAGAAACTACGACTTCGGATTACGATAAAGAAAAATTACAAGAGCGTTTGGCTAAACTAGCCGGTGGTGTTGCTGTAATTTATGTTGGAGCTGCTTCTGAAATGGAAATGAAAGAGAAAAAGGATAGATTCGACGATGCTTTAGCCGCTACACGTGCAGCTATTGAAGAAGGAATTGTTCCTGGTGGTGGTGTTGCTTTTCTACGTTCTATCTCTGCTTTAGATAAACTGGTAGGTGATAATGCAGATGAGAAAACAGGTATTGCAATTATTCGTCGTGCTTTGGAAGAGCCATTGCGTCAGATCGTTGAAAATGCAGGTTTAGAAGGTAGTGTAGTTGTAAACCGTGTAAAAGAAGGTAAAGCCGACTTTGGTTTTAATGCACGTACTGAGAAATATGAAAATCTTTTTGAAGCTGGTGTTATCGATCCTGCAAAAGTAACTCGTGTTGCTTTAGAAAATGCCGCTTCTATTGCTGGTATGCTCTTAACAACCGGAGTGGTTGTTTCTGAACATAAAGACGAAAATGCTGCTCCAGCAATAAACCCTGCCGCTATGGGCGGAATGGGTGGAGGAATGCCCGGTATGATGTAGTCTACATAAACTCAATATATATTCTGAAAGCTCCTGTATACTGCAGGGGCTTTTTTTAATCACGCAAAGGCGCAGGTACTCAAAGAAAAAAAGCATGCGCAAGAAGTGGGTATTAAAAAAATTGATAATGCTGATTAACGAGTAATTTTATTTTTTACTTTCTAGAAAGTGATCATTCATACTTTCATGAAATCCGTATATTTGCGCAATATTATGGAATCCAGAAAAAAAGATCATATCGATTTAACATTGCGCTCTCAAATGAGTAAAGAATCGTTGAATAAAAAGTTCAATTACGAACCTGCTTTGCGTGCTCATCCTGAGGCAGAATTACCAACGATAAACTTTCTTAATAAAACATTAAGATTACCTGTTTGGGTTTCCAGTATGACTGGAGGAACAGAGCAAGCCAGACATATCAATACCAATTTGGCCAAGGTTTGTCGGGAATACGGAATGGGCATGGGTTTGGGTTCTTGTCGCCCGCTTTTGGAAGATAAATCACGCTTTAGCGATTTTAATATGCGTTCAGTTATTGGGGAGGATTTGCCTCTGCTCGCTAATTTGGGAATCGCACAAATTGAAGAGATTCTCGAAAAAAGGGAGATTGATAAATTGCTCGAAATGGTAAATTCCTTACAGGTGGATGGTCTTTTTGTTCATCTCAATCCTATTCAGGAATATTTGCAACCCGAAGGAGATCGTATCCGATTTTCTCCCATTGAAACTTTAGAAAGACTTTTAGAAAAAGTTAATTTTCCGGTTTTGGTTAAGGAAGTAGGGCAGGGTATAGGCCCCAAGAGCTTGGAAGCTTTAATGGATTTGAATCTTGCAGGCATAGAATTTGGTGCTTTTGGCGGGACAAACTTTGCTCAAATGGAGTTGCTTCGTTCGGATGAAACCAAACAGAAACTATTAGATCCTTTAGCCAAAATTGGCCACACGGCAGAAGAGATGATAGACTATTTAAATCTTTTGCCTTATGGCATAATGAATATGAAGAATATTATTATTTCGGGTGGTGTAAACGACTGGTTGGAAGGCTATTATTTAATGCAAAAACTAAAATATCCTGCCGTTTTCGGTCAGGCATCGGCCTTTCTAAAATATGCAAATGGAGAATATAGCCAATTAAGCGACTATGTTCTTAATCTGAAAAAGGGTTTGTTACTGGCCCATTCTTATCTAACTGTTCGAGAATAATGAAGGAAAAACAAATAATCACCGGCTTCTCTAAATTAACCAAAGATGAAAAAATTAAGGAAGTAGCTCGGTATTTTAAAAATCCACAAGAGATTAGCGATTTTTTAGCCTCTTTTTGGTTTCACGAAGAAAAACATCAAAAGCTTTTTGATGAGTTTAGTGAAAACACCATTTCAAATTTTCATTTCCCTTTTGGTATTGCTCCTAATGTGATGATTAATGGAAAAAATTATTTGATCCCAATGGTGATTGAAGAAAGTTCTGTGGTGGCTGCAGCTGCGAATAGTGCTAAATTTTGGTCGACACGTGGCGGTTTTCACACACGAATAATATCCACAACTAAAATCGGACAGGTTCATTTTATTTGGAAGGGTGAAAAGGAAGAATTGAAAGCTCATTTCCCTGAATTAAAACAACGTCTAATTGAAGGCACTCAAGCCATCTCAAAGAATATGCAAGAACGAGGTGGTGGAATCTTGGATATTGAATTGGTAGATATGCGGAAGGAAATCCCTGACTATTATCAATTGAAAGCCAGTTTTAATACACGTGATGCAATGGGTGCGAATTTTATTAATTCTTGTTTAGAAGAATTTGCATCGATCTTAAAAGATTTTGTTGTTCATAAAGAGACAATCAAGGAAAAAGAGGTGATCGTCATTATGTCCATACTTTCTAACTATACTCCCGAATGTCTGGTCGAAGCTTGGGTAGAATGTCCTGTCGAAGAGTTTGATGCTATTGACCCGGATATGACCTCCAAAGAGTTTGTATGGAAATTTGAAAAAGCGGTGCAAATTGCTACCGTTGACCCTCATCGTGCTACCACGCATAACAAAGGTATTTTTAATGGAATTGATGCTGTTGTGCTTGCTACTGGAAACGACTTCAGAGCTGTAGAAGCTTGTGGCCATACTTTTGCTTCTCGAGATGGCCAGTATAGGAGTTTGACTCAATTGAAAGTGGAAAATGGAATTTTTAAATATTCCTTATTGCTGCCCATTGCTTTAGGAACAGTGGGAGGTTTGACCAGCTTGCATCCATTGGCAAAATTTACTCTCGAATTGCTCGGCGATCCTTCTGCTGAAGATTTAATGCAAATCTCTGCCGTTTCCGGATTGGCTAATAATTTTGGTGCTTTACGCTCATTAACAACTAAAGGAATACAAAAAGGGCATATGAAGATGCATTTATTAAATATTTTGAATACCTTTGGCGCGACAGAAGTAGAAAAAGATATTGCTATTGAGTATTTTAAAACAGAGAAAGTGTCTTTTAATGCTGTAGAAACGTTTTTGAAAACTGTGAGAAATTAATCAAAGTGAATATATCCGCTTTTTATTCCAACGGAAAATTATTAATCTCAGGTGAATATCTGGTATTAGATGGCGCTTTAGCAATGGCTGTTCCAACAAAATTTGGCCAACGATTAGATGTTAGTCTGCACGATGATTTTTCCGGTATACGCTGGGAAGCCTATGTGTTGAACAAGGGTTGGTTGCATGTAAGTTTTGGTTCACGACTGTTTAATATCATTCATACGAATGACCAAAAGATGGCCTTGCATTTAAAGAAAATTCTCAAAAAAGCTTTTGAACAGGGGAACATTACAGTAGATAATCAAAAAGGAATTCTTATTCGTACGAATCTTGATTTTGACAGAAACTGGGGACTAGGAAGTAGCTCAACCTTGCTTTCCAATATTGGCTATTGGCTCGATGTGGATCCTTTCAGTCTATCAAGACAAACTTCCAATGGCTCTGGTTTTGATGTTGCTGCTGCGCGCTCCGATAGTCCGATTTTTTATCAATTGGTTGGTGGTGAGCCCAAAGTATCTTCTATCGAATTTCAACCTGAATTTAAAGATCAGCTTTATTTTGTACATTTGAATAGCAAAAAAAATTCCGAAGAAAGCATAAAAGCCTATAAGAAAAAGGTGAAAAGCAATCAGAAAGATGTAGAAGAAATCTCAAGTTTAAGTCGGATAATTGCAGACGCAAAAAATTTAATTGATTTTGAGAAAGCCATGGTGGAACATGAAAATATTTTATCAAAAGTTTTAGGCATTGATCGAATCAAAAAGCAATTCTTTTCCGATTTTCAAGGCGAAATAAAATCGCTTGGTGCTTGGGGTGGCGATTTTGTGATGGCTACTTACAAAGGACCGGAAAGTAATCTCCGCAATTATTTCCAGTCAAAAGGAAAAAGTACCATTCTGCGTTTCGACGATATGGTTCTTTAAGTTTCAAGTTCAAAGTTTCAAGTTCAAAGTTTCAAGTTCAAAGTTTCAAGTTCAAAGTTTCAAGTTCAGAGTTTCAAGTTCAAAGTTTCAAGTTCAGAGTTTCAAGTTCAAAGTTTATCTCAACCTCAACATCCATTTTTTCACTATTCCACTTTTCCGTCACTTCGTCACTTCTTTTTATTATTATTTCCCTTTTTTCTAAGTCAATCTATGCAAAAACTGTATTTTTATAGCAAATTCAAACATCAATCAGAAACAAGTGTATTATGAAAAGAAATCTATTATTAATCAGCAATTCAACAAATTATGGAGAAGCCTATCTAGGTTGGCCTCGAGAATATATCAAATCGTTTTTAAATGAAACAACAGCCAAAAGAGTCTTGTTTATTCCTTATGCCGGAGTCAATCTTTCCGATGATGGATTAATGGCCAGTTTTGATGCCTACGAAGCCAGAGTAAAAGCTGTTTTCGCGGAATTGGGTTACGAACTTTATTCCATTCATAAAGAAGCGGATGCCGTACAAGCTGTTCAGGAAGCTGAAGCTATTGCCGTAGGTGGAGGCAATACTTTTTATTTGGTGTATATGATGCACAAGATGAAAATTATGGGAGCTATCCGCGAAAGGGTATTTCAAGGACTTCCTTATATGGGCTGGAGTGCAGGTTCCAATGTGGCTTGTCCAACATTGAGAACAACCAACGATATGCCCATTATTGAGCCTGAAAGTTTTGCTTGTTTAAATGTAATTCCATTTCAAATCAATCCTCATTATTTAGATGCAAATCCGGAAGGACATGGAGGCGAAACGCGCGAGCAAAGAATAGAAGAATTTTTAGTTGTAAATCCGGAAAAATATGTGGTTGGTTTGCGCGAAGCTTGTTTATTACGGATTCAAGGAAACAAAATAAAACACGTTGGAGGCCGCAATTTACGAGTGTTTAAGCAAGGAATGGAAACCGCAGAATATAGCAGTTCAGATAATATTCAATTTCTTTTAGATTAAAGTAAATTAATTGTTCGAATAGCTTGCTTGATTGAAAATAATCTCTATTTTTGCAATCGCAAATGCAAAGAGCATTGTAAGGTTCATTGAAACCTATGGAGAGGTGGGTGAGTGGCTGAAACCACATGTTTGCTAAACATGCGTACGTGAAAACGTACCGGGGGTTCGAATCCCCCTTTCTCCGCCATTTTTAAATGGCAAATGTTCTTGAAATTTCGGGGTGTAGCGTAGCTCGGTTATCGCGCCTGCTTTGGGAGCAGGAGGTCGCAGGTTCGAATCCTGCCACCCCGACTTGAAAATGAGAGAGTTACAAAATATGTAGCTCTCTCATTTTTTTATGGGTAATGTTTCGAACAATGTTTCGGATCAATTCTGTTTATCAGCTTCAGATTTCGACATATTTTGAAAATCTTCGAATTTCTTTAACTCTTTCCTAATTTATAATCATTTCATATTAGCTGCATAAAATGAGCTTATAAAATACTATCGCTTCGGTTGTATATATAAAATAGGTCACTCGATAAATGCGTAATTAATTAATTATCTATTAATTACAAAAGTTTAGGATTTCTCTCCATTCAGAAAATTCCGCCTGAAAACAAGAATAAATATGTTTGCAAAAATTTATAAAAAACAATTCTTTATCCATTATTGTTATTTAAATAGCAATAAAATGAAAAACTACAGATTTCCTTCAAAATCGCGCCCTAAAATTGCATCAAAAAAGGAATATAAAACAAGAATCTATATGAAAAAAAGGACTTTCCTCATCTTAGCTTTACTGTTACCACTTCTAAACTTTGCTCAAGACAGTTATGAGTACGAAAACCCTGTCCTACTAACTGATACTATAAAGTTAAATGAGATCATCATTCAAGCTTCCAAGATAGATGACAATTTGCAGGAGATTCAAGCTGCAACCTCTTATATTTCACGTCTTGAAATTGAAGAACAAAACATCAATTCTTTAACTGAATTAACAGCTCGTATTCCCAATCTATATATGCCTGATTATGGGACTCGTTTAACCGCTCCTATTTATATTCGCGGTATTGGTTCCAGACTCAACAATCCATCGGTAGGATTATATGTTGATGATGTCCCTTATTTTGACAAAGGAACATTTAACTTTGAATTTTTCAATTTAGAGAAGATTGAAGTGCTCCGTGGTCCTCAAGGAACATTATACGGCAGAAATACGATGGGGGGAATTATTAAAGTGTATACTCCTCAACCTAAATTCAACTCAACCGCAAATTTAAAGCTTGAATATGGTACAAATAATCATATCAAAACGACCTTTGAAACCAATCAAAAACTAAGCGAGCGTGTAGCCGTAATTGTTGGTGGAGCATACGCACATAGCGATGGTGCTTTTACAAACACCTTTACGGATACAAAAGCGGATAACTTTGATGTTTATAACGGCCATTTTAAATTGCTCTATAATCCATCAGAAAAATTCAAATCAATACTTTCTGTAAACTTCGAAAATCACAAGCAGAATGGTTATCCTTATGCTATTTATGATATCGATACTCAAAGTGCAAATGAAATTAACTACAACGCTGAAAGCACTTACGACAGAAGCTTGCTCTCAGTAGGATTAACGATGGAATATCACACTAATAAATTTATATTATCATCAGCTACAAGTTTTCAACATATGGAAGACTACCAGGGTATAGATCAGGACTTTACAGCGACCGATTTATACTGGGTAACCCAGGACAGAGCACAAAATTCATTTGTAGAAGAAATTACTATCCGCTCCTTAAATACTTCAAAAGTTGATTGGATTGCAGGATTATTTGCTTTTAATCAGGGTGCTGATAAAGAAGTTGGGTTTACTTATAAAGGCAATTTAAGTTATACTAAAATATACGATCAACCAACAAGTGGAGCTGCTGTTTTTGGACAAGTTAGTCATCCCATAGGAAAATTTAGAGCAACCCTTGGAATTCGTGCCGATTACGAAAAATCCACACTTATTTACGAAAAACAATTAGGCGCAAATTACACTCCTAGCGGTGCTTTTGAGAGCGATCTGGATTTTACTCAAGTTCTTCCAAAAGCGAGTTTAAGTTTTCATCCAAATGAAGATATTACGATTTTCACAACAGTAAGTAAGGGCTATAAGGCAGGAGGTTTTAATGCAACATTCGAAAATGATGAAGACCGTACTTTTGATCCGGAATTCAGTACCAATTATGAGCTTGGCATCAAATCGGTTTGTATAAACAACCGCTTAATTACTAACTTTAATATCTTTTATATCGACTGGCAAAACCAGCAAATTTATCAACCAGTCCCTAGCGGAACAGGATCTATGTTAGACAACGCAGGACATTCAGAAAGTAAAGGTCTGGAATTGGAATTACGCTTCTTGGTAAATAAGAACCTAAGCATTTGGGGCGCCTACGGATATACAGAAGCAAAATATCTGGATTACCAACGCGATGAGACCACAGATTATAGTGGAAATTTGATTCCTTATATTCCTGAGTACACTTTAAACTTAGGAGGAAATTATACGGTTAATTTGAACAAAAAAGTCAGGAATGCAACTTTAACTGTCAACTACCAACAAACGGGAAAACTATTTTGGAACGATGCCAATTCTGCTTATCAGAAATCCTATGGTATTCTAAATGGTCGCTTGAATTTCCATACTAAAAGTTTAGATTTTGGACTGTGGGGTAAAAATCTCATCAATACCGATTACAATGCATTCTATTTTGAAATTGGACAACTTGGAAATTCATACGTACAATTAGGGAAACCTGCACAATATGGTGCTTTTATTCACTTTAATATTTAAATAAAATATGGTTGATTAGATCATAAAAGAAATGTGTTTAATTTTCGAACGAGGATCGTTGGAGATATCTTAATGAAAGTTTGTGGAAAAGCTTTCAAAAATAGAATCACCATCGCTCCTTGTTCATTTTTTTTAAAACAAGTAATAAATCGCTAAGGATACCAAATGCAAACTAAACCACTCACTAAATACTCAACATTACTCAGTTTATATTTAGCTCAGTCTATTCCAATGAGCTTTTTCTCCACAGTGATGCCGGTTATAATGCGCACTGAAAATTTTTCACTTACATCCATTGGATTGATTCAACTCATAAAATTACCCTGGATTATTAAGTTTCTTTGGGCACCAATGATTGACAAATCGGCTACTACAATTAGAAAATACAAACAATGGATTTTGTTTTCTGAGTTATTTTATGCTTTAATCATTTTCAGCATTGCTTTTTTAAATCTTGAAACAAATTTCACAGCCATCATAGTGCTTATGCTTATTGCGTTTACAGCATCTGCTACGCAGGATATTGCTACAGACGCTTTTGCAATTGTAATCCTGAAGAAAGAAGAACGCAGTTTTGGGAATAGTATGCAATCGGCAGGGAGTTTTCTGGGAACATTGACAGGCAGTGGAGTATTGCTTATTATTTATCACTATTACGGTTGGAAAATGTTGCTAATGGGTTTAGGCGGTTTTGTTTTATTTGCACTTATTCCGCTCTATTTTTACAAATCGAAAGAAGCTCAAGTGCCAAAAACAGAAAAAAGAATTTCGCTAAGAGATATCTATTTATTTTTTACTCAAAAAGGCATTGGAAAACGAATAATTCTACTTGGCATCTATTATTCGGGCATTATTGGAATATTAACAATGGTAAAACCTTGGATGGTTGATCTGGGCTATAATATTAAAGAAATTGGAATTCTCTCTGGAATTTATGGCGCAGCTGTCGGAGCACTTATGGCTTTTGCGGCAGGCTTCATTATAAAATATCTGGGAAAAAGAAAGTCACTTTATCTCATAACTTATTTGGGCTTGGGTGTTGGTATTTATTTTGCTTGGCTAAGTAGCATAACACCTACGCTATCGCAATTGCTACCTGCTATTTTAATGCTCTGGGGAACTTACGGTATGGCTTCCGTAATCATTTATACCATCAGTATGGATAGCGTAAGACCAGGACGAGAAGGAACTGATTTTACTTTGCAAATTGTGCTGACTCATCTTAGTAGTTTAATTATTGCTGTTAGCAGTGGGAAAATTGCGCAAGCTCTTGGTTATAATGGCTTATTCAAAATTGAAATCGGATTGGCCTTATTTGTTTTAATACTTGTTCCATTCCTTTATAAAGAAAATTTAGAAAAAAATATTAATAGCCCAATATAAAATTCATTGTGCCTTTGTGCCTCCGTGGTAAATATTTAACCACAGAGACACGGAGACATAAAGAGATAAATCGTATTTCAGTTGTTATAAAAATCAAAATCTATGAAAATTCCAGAAACTCTTCTTCAAAAATACAATGTTCCTACACCTCGTTATACAAGCTATCCACCAGCAAACTATTTTCATGAGGAGTTTACGGCTGAAAAAAATAACGCAGCACTGATTGAATCTAATCAATCGCATCCGCAAAACATCTCTTTCTATTTGCATATCCCTTTTTGTGGTAAACTTTGCCATTATTGTGGATGTAATACACATATCAGCAGAGATCAAGTCTTGATAAAAGATTATGTGGAAACCCTAAAGAAAGAAATTCTTCTCTATAAAAACTTACTCGATCCAAATCGGAAAATTTCTCAGATTCACTGGGGAGGAGGAACGCCAAACTATCTTCCTATTGAAGAAGTAGAAGGAATAATGGCTATGTTTTTCAAACATTTTGAGTTTAGTCAAAAGCCCGAGATTGCTATGGAATGCCATCCTGCTCACTTAACATTCGACTATGTTGACCGACTAATTGAAAGCGGGATAAACCGTATGAGTCTTGGCGTGCAAGATTTCGAATCCAATGTCATGCAAGCGGTAAACCGCGATGAATCTATCATTCCAATAAATGAACTTGTTCAATACATCAAATCAAAAGGCGATATTTCTATTAACTTGGATTTTGTTTATGGTCTCCCCTTTCAAACTCCCGAAAGTTTTAATAAAACTATACATAAAGCCGTTTCTGCAAATCCAGATCGCTTAGCCATTTTCTCTTATGCTCACGTACCTTGGCTTAAAAAAGCGCAACAAAAACTAGAGAAATACGATTTGCCCAATGCAGAACAAAAAATTGCTTTGTTCGATACGGCTTTCCACGTTTTAACAGAAGCAGGCTATGTTCCAATTGGCTTGGATCATTTTGCCAAACCAAAAGATGAACTGAGTATAGCATTAAATGCCAAAGCTTTACACCGCAACTTTCAAGGCTATTGCACACGCGAAACTACCGGACAAGTGTATGCTTTGGGTGTAAGTGGAATTAGTCAGTTAGACAATGCTTATTTACAAAATACCAAAGATCTACGGATTTACAAAAAAGCGATTGAGGCAGGAGAATTGCCCGTTGAAAAAGTCTATTTTGTGAATGATGAGGAAAAGATTGTGCGTGAAGTTATTAATGAGCTGATGTGTAATAATTATTTATCGTTTCCAAGAATTGCTACAAAATACAAAATTACCATTGATGAATTAAAAGCAATACTTACATTTGAAGAAGAAACGATTAAACAGTTTGAAGTAGAAGGACTTTTAATTTATAAGGAAGATACTGTTGAGATTACGGATGAAGGTCAGTTTTTTATGCGCAATATCGCTGCTAGCTTTGATCCAAAAATGAAAGACAATCAGAAAAATTTCTCAAAGGCACTTTAAATACTTTATTTAACCGCGAAGAGCGCAAGGGGAAATCGCAAGGAACGCAAAATATCAGAATTTTCTTTGCGAACTTTGCGAAAACTTTGCGAACATTGCGTTTAAAAAAATAAAAAACATAATTCAAGACCAATCTGTTATGGGCAACAAAAGAGTAGCAATTATAGGAGCAGGAATTACAGGACTAACTACTGCATTTTATTTAAAAAAAGCAGGAATCCCATTTAGCATTTTTGAAAAAAGTGATAAAATTGGTGGTGTAATGCAAAGCAAAGATGACGGAACCTTTCTATATGAAATTGGCCCCAATAGCGGCGTAATTTCTCATGCGGAAATGGCTGATCTTTTTTCCGAATTAAAAGCAAAATGCGATTTAGAGTTAGCCGACGACACATCTGCAAAAAGATTGATTTGGAAAAAAGGAAATTGGCATGCCCTACCCTCCAGTTTGCTTTCTG